>PDTB01000008.1 GCA_002748665.1 Dethiosulfovibrio peptidovorans
AAGATCACGAGCCCCAGAAGAACCAGCCCAAGGAGGGAGGTCAGGATCAGATTACGAATCAACCTGTTGGGAGCTGCCGTCACGTCTGACAGGGGGACGACAACAGCCAAGCCCCAAGGGGCAAGACCAGTACCTAACGAGACGGGGATCTGAGCTTTGAGGGCATCTTCTTCCAGCTCCAGAGAGTACTCAACATGAATCGCCTTTCCTCCCTCGGCAATAAGGTTCAAGACTTTGTCCAGGTTCTTTATCTTGCCCCCCCCGATCTCTTTCAAAGACTTGCCTATAAAAGCCTCGTTGGGATGAGCAAGCAAACAGCCTTCGTTGGAGAACAAGCAACTGTAGTCATGTTCCGTCACTGAGATACCGGCGACTTCCTTGGCGAACATTTCCAAGTCGATATCCATGCCGACCACACCGATGGTTTCCCCACTCCTCTTGATGGGGATGGATACACTGGTCATAAAGTATTCCTCACCCCCGTCGATATAGGAATACGCATAGGGCTCGGCCAAGTGGGGTCTGCCAGTGCTAAAAGTACCGGTATACCAATCACCATCGTTGATGGCCTCCTCGGTGTTGTCATAGGTTCGGAGGATAGAATCACCGTTACGAATGAAATTCCCCTCAAAACGACCAGTCTCTTGAAAGCCATCGAGTCCGGCAAATTCAGCATCTTTGCCGTCAAAAGCGTTAGGCTCGAAGACAAACCATATCGCAAGGGTTCCAGGAGTTTGAACCAGAGCCTCACGAACCATGTTCAGGACATCTTTTCGGGCCTCGGGAGCGGTTCGATTACATTTTTCCAGAGCCGCCGCCACATTTTGAGCCGTTACAACGATACGGGTCATCGTTTTAGAGAGTACTTCGGCTTCTTCCCTCGAAGAGGCCAGAACCAATTTGGTTGCCTGATCAATGGCGTTGGTTCTCACCGTCAAAGCCGTATAGGCAACGATACTCCCCTGAATGATCACCAAGGCCCCCAAAAGCAATGCCAACATTTTCCCTCGAAGTCTGAGTTTTGTCATTTTTACACCTCAATTTCCTACTTAAAGATTAATCCCAAAAGCGATTTTATCTATGTTATCAGTATAGCATGTTTAAAAAATACAGGAGGAGCTATAACTCATGACTTTTTATCGAGGGGCTCGAGAGAAAAAAGCAGAGCCTTGTAGGCTCTGCTTTTACGGTATTGAGAGAGCTAAAAGCTGCAAAGTTCGGCGTGAAGAGGCTTCGCTCTACAGAGCTCCAAGACCTCAGAGCGGACCGCTTTCAGAACCGATCCGTTCTCTACGTCGGAAACAACACGCTGGATCCAATCGGCAATCCTGACCATCTCGTCCCGACCAAAGCCTCGGGTGGTCACGGCCGGTGTCCCTATTCGGACGCCACTGGTCACAAAGGGACTGAGAGTCTCAAAGGGAACGGTGTTCTTGTTGACGGTGAGCCCTGCCTCGTCCAGCGCCTGCTGAGCAGCCTTGCCTGTGACCCCCTTATTCGTCAGGTTGAGCAACATAAGATGATTATCCGTGCCCCCCGAGACCAGGTGGAAATCACGCTTCATAAGCGCCTCGGCCAATGCCGAGGCGTTCTCCACGACACGTCTCTGATATTCCTTGAAATCGGGACGAAGAGCCTCTCCAAAGGCCGCGGCCTTGGCTGCGATAATGTGCATTAAAGGCCCACCCTGCATGCCCGGAAATATGGCCGAATCGACTTTTTTAGCCATCTCTGCGGTGCACATGATCATACCGCCTCGAGGCCCCCGAAGAGTTTTATGGGTCGTAGTGGTGACGAAATCGCAGAAGGGAACGGGGTTTTTATGGTACCCGGTCGCCACCAAACCAGCGATATGGGCAATGTCGAACATGAGATACGCTCCAACTTCGTCGGCGATTTTCCTGAAAAGCTCGGCGTCAATCTCTCTGGGATAGGCACTCGCACCACAGACGATCATCTTAGGTTTGTGTTCCTTAGCCAGGCGATGGACCTCGTCGAAGTCGATAGTCTCGGTATCCTTTCGAACGCCGTAGGGGATGACGTTATACAGCTTCCCCGAGAAGTTGACCGGTGAACCGTGGGTCAGGTGCCCGCCGTGACTCAGGTTCATGGCCAGGATGGTATCTCCAGGATTGAGGACCGAGAAATACACGCCCATATTTGCCTGGCTCCCCGCATGGGGCTGAACGTTGACATGATCGCATCCGAAGAGCTTTTTGGCTCGCTCAATGGCCAGATCCTCGGCCTTGTCCACAACCTCACATCCGCCGTAATACCGCTTGTTGGGATAGCCCTCAGCGTACTTGTTGGTCAGAACGGACGCCATTGTAGCCAAGACCTCTGGAGACACGAAATTTTCCGATGCAATGAGCTCGATCTGGTGCTCCTGGCGACACGCTTCCTCGCGAAGGATAGCCGAAAGCTCCTGATCGGATTTTGCCAGCGCAATCGCTGCGTTGAAAAACATGACGACCCCCACCTTTCGCCTTTATACACGGGCACGCAAGGCCCCCCCTACGATTACCCATGAACACTAATTCCATTGAAAAGTATAACAAAAAAGTGAGCCGGAGACATCATCAAAAAAAGTTTGTTGACCTTCTGTAAGTCTCTGCGAATTTTATATATGCACGAGTGTATGAGCCTCTTTACGATACATGCAACTTACTGCCACAGTTTGAACTCTAAATACGTTTTCGACACAGCTTCGGATTTTGGAACAATGTCTATTTCCCTGTTTGTCCGTTTCGTTCATACGTATACGTGTATCGCTCCACCTTTTCAAGGTCATCGTGGGCGATTTCTTCCGCAAAGAGGCTTCGCTGCTTCAAAGGATTTCATCCTATTCTCACTTTTTAGATAGAGATGCCGTACCATTCAACCCGATGCTCAAGGCCACACCACGTTGACCGGATCTCGCAGGATCATACCACCGTCCATCACGTTCTCCAGAAAAACGAGCAAGCCATCCAACTTTTCCGACTCATCCACAACCTCGATCAGAATGGGAAGGTTCTCGGACAGGCGCAAAATCTCGGCAAAATGGATTTGAGAGTTCGCGCCAAACCCCGATAATCCTTTAAAAACGCTGACACCGGCTATATTTAAGCGAGACGCTTCCTCCAGGATCACCCTGTAGAGTGGATGGCCGTTCCGACGATCTCCTTCCCCAATGTAGATCCGAAGCCGTTCCCTTTCTTTTTTGTACATGGTATCCATCGACCTCCTTTGCTTAGAGCATTCGAGCCACAACCGTTCCGATCCAGACAGCTCCCATTCCCAGGATTTGGCTCCCCAAGAGATACCCTACAGCCCAAGCGACCGCAGAGGTCGAGGCAAGACTGAAGATCTCAAAAGTCATGGTGGAAAATGTTGTGAAAGCTCCTGCAAATCCCGTCAAGACGATAAAGCTCACCGAGTTCGGCAGAAGATAGCGTTCGTTAGCCAAGGTCCAGATAAAGCCGAAGATGAAGCAACCCAAGACGTTGACCGTCATCGTCCCCCAGGGAAAGGCTCCGCCGAACCGTTCCTGAATCCAGCCCGATACGGCATATCGGGAAAGCGCTCCAAATGCACCGGCACACATTATTCCGATAAAATTTGACACGTGAACCTCCCTGTTTTTACATGGTATAGTATGAATGCTGAATTCAAGCAACATACCCGATCCCTACGAAAACATTGACTGAAAGGACGGCGAACTGTCTATGGATAAAGATACCATCAAACGACAGGTCTGTCAGGCCATCGACGAATACGGCGAACGAGCGATAAACCTGGCACGGGACGTGGAACGAGAACCTGAGTTGGGTTTTAAAGAGTTTAAAACCTCACAGAAGATTCAGGACTTCCTCACGTCCCTCGGACTGGCACCTCAAACTCATCTCGCCCGAACCGGGGTCAAGGCAACCCTGTCCTGTGGAACACCAGGACCGACTGCGGCCATCCTGGGCGAGCTGGACGGCATCATCTGCTCGAATAGTCCCAAAGCGGATCCGGAGACAGGAGCTACCCACACTTGCGGACATCACCTTCAACTTGGTGCCCTCATTGCCGCCGCTGCCGGCTTTGCCGCCTCGGGCGTTTCTGAACATCTGGCCGGTCGTATCACTTTCTTTGCTGTCCCTGCCGAGGAGTTCATCGAGATCGGCGAGCGAAACGACATGAGATCACGAGGAGAGATCGGTTTCCTCGGAGGAAAACAGGAACTCGTTCGACTTGGGGCTTTCGACGATATTGATATGGCGATGATGGTCCACGCCGGCACTGACATGCCCGAGTCCTCAGTAGGGATCGGCGAGACGGGCAACGGGTTCATCGCCAAGACCATTCAATACATCGGCAAAGCCACCCACGCAGCAGCCGCTCCCCACGAAGGTGTGAACGCCCTGAACGCCGCGATCTTGGGGATTAACGGCATTCACGCCATGAGAGAGACTTTTATAGACGACGACCACGTTCGAGTCCACTTCATCATCACCAAGGGCGGCGATACTGTAAACTCCATCCCGGCAGACGTTCGAATGGAAGCCTACGTTCGAGGCAAAACTCTGGACAGCATCAACGGAACCCACGCCAAGTTCGACCGGGCCTTTCGGGCCGGTGGAGACGCGGTGGGAGCGTCGACCGAGATTCACACCATTCCAGGTTATCTTCCCCTGGCCTGCAACCCCGAGATGAACGACCTTTTCGGTACAAACGCCGAAGCTCTCCTCTCATCCTCTCACGTCCACCGAGTGGGGCACTTCAACGCCTCCACCGACATGGGAGATATTTGCCACCTCATGCCGGCTATTCATCCCTACACAGGCGGTGTCCAGGGGGCGCTGCACTCTAAAGAGTTCACTGTTCTGGATTACGAAGCCGCTGTGCTCGTTCCAGCTAAAGCCATGGCCATGACCGTTATCGATCTCCTGGCAGACGGGGCACAGAAGGGAGGAGAACTGCTGCATCGATATGTCCCCCTTATGACAAAAAAGCGATACCTGGAGATCCTGGAGGGATATTTTTCATAATTTCGCAAAGGTCAGGGATAACGGAAATCTGCTTCTATACTAATAGAGAAAAGGAGGAGTTCTTTCGTGAAAGACGGTATCAAAAATATCAAGATCCACGCTATCGTTCTCGTTTTAGTCGTTGTCAGCGAACTTATCGGAATCCACGCTTTCAAGGTGGGACCAGGAAAGCTGGTTTTGCTTCCCATGCTGTATGCCCTCGTTCTGGGATCTCTCCTGGGTCCCAAGTTTGTGAAGGTACTCAATCAAAAGGACATGGTGAACGCAGGAAGCCTTGTCGGAGTCACTCTCATGCTTCTTATGGCTCGCTACGGCACTCTTGTTGGCCCTAATCTGCCAGCCATCATCAAGTCAGGTCCTGCCCTGCTCCTCCAGGAGCTCGGTAACCTCGGAACGGTGCTTCTGGGGATCCCCCTGGCGGTGTTCCTCGGCCTGAAGCGAGAGGCTATCGGAGCAGCCCACTCGGTTGCCCGGGAACCCAACGTCGCCCTTATCAGCGATGTGTACGGCCTGGATGGACCGGAGGGCCGAGGCGTCATGGGCGTCTACATCTGCGGAACCGTTTTCGGGACCATTTTTTACGGCCTTATGGCGACCACTGCAGCTGCCTACCTGCCCCTGAGCCCCAAGGCTCTCGCTATGGCGTCCGGCGTCGGCAGTGCCAGCATGATGACAGCCTCGGTGGGCTCTCTCTCCGCCATGTTCCCCAACATGGCCGGCGAGCTTCAGGCTCTGGGTGCCGCCAGTAACATGCTCTCGGGACTGGACGGCCTGTACATGTCTCTTTGGCTGGCTCTGCCCATGTCCGAATGGTTGTACCGAACCGTCTACAAGGTAAAATACGGTACTGTACCTGAGCGCCCAGTACGAAAGGGGGAAACCCGATGAAGTTCTTCGAGGTCGCCGTCGTTCTTCTCATCGTGGCGGTTATGAGCCTGATCGGCAACCTGGTCGGGTTTCATAACGGCATCGTCGAATCCTTGCCCGGGATGGCCTTTCTCGTCCTGCTGTGCATGGTAGGGGTACTGCTGGGCAAGATAATTCCGGGGAACATCCCAAGTGTGGCCTGGATCGTCCTCATCGGATGCATCATGACCTACCCCGATTTTCCCGGAGCAGCAACTCTGAGCGCCTGGGTCAAGAAGGTTCACTTCCTGTCGCTCACTACTCCCATCCTGGCTTACGCCGGTCTGGCCGTGGGTAAGGACCTGGACCTGCTCAAAAAAGCGGGATGGCGCATCGTGGTGGTGTCCATCGTCGTTTTCATTGGCACCTATATCGCTTCGGCTCTGATCGCCCAGGGTATCCTGAGCGCTACAGGGCAGCTTTGAGGCACTAACAAACGCAGCAAAAAACACAGGGCTCTCGACCTACAGCGAGAGCCCAGCGTTTTTTATCCCCATCGTCCTTTAGTTTTAGAAGAGTTACCGGAACAAATCCCCCCGCTCTTTAGAGACCTTTATCTCGCCGGACTTGATCTTGGCAAAGATCTGGTCCATCTTTTTTTGCACGTCTTCCCTGAGATTCGGGTTTTCTGCAGGGAGGCCAACGCCGTCGTTGGAGGCGTTGAAGATCATGGTCTGACCGCCGGGGAAGCTCCCCTCAAGATCTGCCTTCACCATGTCAAAGGTGGCGTTGGCGATTTTCTTGGTTGCCGAGGTCAGAATGATGGAGTGGGTACCATCGTAGATTCCGTCGGGGTATTGATCCACGTCGACCCCCACAACCCAGGCCGGCTCCCCGCCACGAGCTCGAGATTTAGCCTCGTTGATAACCCCAACGCCCACACCGCCGGCAGCGGCGAAGACAACGTTCACATCCCGATCAAACATGGAGGCCGCAAGCTGTTGCCCTGCCGCCACGTCGGAAAAAGTTCCCTGATACACGAAGTTATCTGGGTTCATGTTCACGGTCGTCCCATACGTTTCGTTGGAATAAGCGACGCCCTGCTGAAATCCCCAGTTGAACCTCTGAACTGCGGGGATCTCCATACCACCGATAAAGCCCACATCGCCTTTTTTGATCTGAAGGGCAGCTGCGACACCAGCCATGAAGCCCGCTTCATGCTCCGCAAAGAGGATAGCCACGGTGTTTTTCTTCACATCGGGAGCATAGTCACCCTTGTGGGGCTGACCGTCCAGGAGAACAAATTTGGCCTTGGGATACTTGGCCTGGGCCTTATAGATACTGGTCTCGAATTTGAACCCCGGAGTGACAATGCACCGATATCCGGCATCATACAGGTTACTTATCTCCTTGAGATAGTCCGCCTCGGTGGTGCCACCGGGCTTGAGGTACTTTACCTTAACCCCCAGTTCTTTCTGAGCCCGAAGAACACCTTCCCATGTCCCCTGGTTGAAGGATTTGTCGTCTATCGTCCCAGCATCGGTGACCATGCCTACCTTCAGGGAGGCAGCATAGCCCACCGTCCCCCAAACCATGAAAACCAACAACGCACCCGTAAGAACAGCCACAGTCGTTCGTTTCACGTCTATCAACTCCTTCACGTCAATCAGCCAACTCACACTGCCGTCTTACCTCTGTATCACCGCTGCAACGAGAGATCCAAGATCCGGCCTCTGATCTCCTAAGATGATCCCGTTCACGAAAAGCCTCTCGGCGGCTTCCTCGTTGATTCTGTCATTGACGTGGAATTCAGCCAAAGCATCTCCCCTCTCTACAAAATCACCGAGACGGACTTTCATCCAAAAACCGACCGCCGGGTCGATTGCGTCTTCCTTTCGTTCCCGTCCAGCCCCCAGGAGGACCGATGCGGTTCCCAGCGCCGCGGTATCCATAGCACAGACATATCCTGACCGCCGGGCCGGCACGGGAACGATCCGACGAGCTTTGGGAAGACGCGAAAAATCACCACATACCCGAGGATCGCCACCGTGGAGTTCGATCATCTCCTGAAATTTCTCCAGAGCCCGGCCATCTTTTAAAGCCCGCAACACAGCCTTTTCGGCGGTTGGGCTATCCCCAAAGACCTCTCCCATAACCAGCATCTCCGTCGCCAGAAGCACAACGAGGTTTCGAAGATCGCCGTGGTTCTCGTCTCGCAGGATCTCAACGGCTTCCATAATCTCAAGGGCGTTGCCCACGGCGTTCCCCAAAGGCTGATTCATGTCGGTCACCAAAGCTTTCGTGGGTTTACCCCCATGATACCCGATCTCCACCATGATACGGGCCAGCTGCTTCGCACTGGTCACATCAGGCATAAAAGCCCCACTCCCCCACTTGACGTCCAGAAGAATCCGGTCGCTTCCGGCCGCCAGCTTCTTACTCATGATACTGGATGCAATGAGAGGCATAGAGTCCACTGTGGAGGTAACGTCCCGAAGGGCATACAGTTTCTTGTCCGCAGGGGCCAGAGACGCCGTCTGCCCGATAACCGAGGCCCCGCAGGCGTCCACAATCCGAAAGAAGTCGTCCATCTCCTGATAGACCTTATACCCCGGGATGGACTCCAGCTTGTCCAAAGTTCCTCCGCTGTGCCCCAGCCCTCGCCCGGACATCTTGGCGACCACTCCTCCGCACGCTGCCACCAACGGAGCCACGGCGATGGTCGTCGTATCGGCCACACCCCCGGAGCTGTGTTTGTCCACTTTGATTCCCGGTATGGCCGAGAGGTCAACAGAATCACCCGAATTCACCATAGCCAGGGTGAGATCACCAGTTTCGCGAGCATTCATCCCCTGAAACCATATGGCCATGCACAGGGCTGCCGCCTGATCGTCACCTATTCGACTCCGGGTGTATTCCTCCACGAAAAAGTCGATCTCCTTGCGAGAAAGCTCACCCCCCATCTGTTTCGCCCGAATGATCTCAGGCATACGCATGGCCCCACCTCTCATTCCCTAGAAAGAATCAGGATTCTCCATGATCTATATAAACCACAAACCTATTGGTATCGTATAAAATCATAGCATGGCTTACGACGTACTTCAAAATTCCCTGGTCAAATGTCGCCGAACGTCAAAAAAGGACGGCGACCCCGGGGACAGCTCGTACAAGGACAACCCGTCCGTGGAAAAAGATCACGTGTAGACCAGGGAGGAGATGCGATATGGAATACGTGGTCGAGATGAAGCACATCCGAAAAGAGTTTCCCGGCGTGGTGGCAAACGACGACATCACCCTTCAGGTCCGTCCGGGAGAGATCCACGCACTGCTTGGGGAAAATGGAGCCGGAAAGTCCACCCTTATGGGAGTGCTCTTCGGCCTCCATCACCCAGACGAGGGAATCATCCGAATCAAGGGAAAGGAGGTCCGGATTACCAATCCAAACATAGCCAACAATCTGGGGATCGGCATGGTCCACCAGCATTTTAAACTTGTTCAGACCTTCACGGTCACGGAGAACATCATCCTGGGCAACGAAGGCTCCATCATCCTGAACCGATCGGAGGCGACCAAAAAAATAGAGGCCCTGTCCGAGAGATACGGTCTGAACATCGACGGAAACGCAAAAATTGAGGACATCTCCGTGGGGATGCAACAACGGGTTGAAATTCTGAAGATGCTCTATCGCGACGCGGACGTGCTTATCTTCGACGAACCTACGGCGGTACTCACTCCTCAGGAGATCGACGAGCTCATGGAGATCATGGCGAGACTCATTGGTGAGGGAAAGTCTATAATTCTAATCACTCATAAGCTTCGAGAAATCAAGGCTGTTGCTCATCGTTGTACCGTCATCCGGCGCGGACGATATGTGGGTACGGTCGACGTGGCGAACACCACTCAGGAGGAGATGGCCTCCATGATGGTGGGTCGGGAGGTCGTTTTTAAGGTGGACAAAGCCCCGGCCATTCCCGGCGATGTGGTCTTGGACGTCAGAAACCTGACCGTCATAGGCGACCGAAAAACCAAGGCACTGACGAACGTCTCGCTCCAGGTTCGATCCGGAGAGATCGTTGGGATCGCAGGGGTGGACGGTAACGGCCAAACCGAGCTTGTCGAGGCCATCACCGGCCTCCGTTCAGTGACGTCGGGCGACATCCTTCTGAAGGGAAAATCCATCTCGTCCATGCCGCGTCGGCAGAGAAACGAGCTGGGCATCGCTCATATTCCCGAGGATCGACATAAGCATGGGCTTGTTCTCCAGTTCTCCGTAGGTGAAAACCTCGTTCTCAAGGACTACTACCGTCCCCCCTTCTCGTCCAGAGGTTTTCTGAACTTCGACGAGATTCGTTCACACGGGGAACGGATCATGGAGCTTTTCGACGTTCGAGCAGGACAGGGCGTCGATTCCGCTGCCTTCGGACTCTCGGGGGGAAACCAGCAAAAGGCGATCGTCGGACGGGAGATGGACGGAAACCCCGAGCTTCTCCTCGCCGTTCAACCCACGAGGGGGCTGGATGTCGGAGCGATCGAATACATTCATCGCCGCCTTGTGGAACAACGGGACAGGGGTAAGGCTGTTCTTCTGGTGTCCCTTGAGCTGGACGAACTCTTCAATCTCTCAGACCGTCTGGTGGTTTTCGGAGCCGGTCAGGTGGTGGGGACGGCGTCAATCGACGAGGTGGACGAGGCGCAGGTTGGTCTCATGATGGCGGGTATCGAAAGGAGAGATGCCTCATGAGGAACAAAGGAAGCTCTCTGCTCATCTCCCTGTCGGCCATCGCCCTTGGCCTGCTGGCAGGGGCCTTGCTGATGGCCGCCATAGGAAGCGACCCGATGGAGGGATATTTCTTTCTCTTCAAGGGCGCGCTCATGAACGTTGAGCGTCTGGGCAACACCCTGGCAACGGCAGTCGCACTCGCGCTCACGGGGCTATCCGTAGCCTTCGCCTTCAAGACGGGGCTCTTCAACATCGGTGCGGCGGGACAGATGCTCATAGGTGGTTTATGTGCAACCGCCGTGGCCCTCACCGTCTCAATTCCAAGACCGTTGCTTCTTACGATGACGATCTTCTCGGGCTTCGCCGGGGGAGCTCTCTGGGGAGCAGTTCCGGGATTTATCAAGGCCAGGTTCAACGTCCACGAGGTGGTCGCCACCATCATGATGAACTGGATCGCCTACTGGGTGGTCTACTACACCGTCCCGGCGTGCTTCAAAGGCTCGTACCTGGAGACCGAATCTCAGATCATTCCCGAAACAGCTTCTCTCAAGACACCCTGGCTCACAGCAATGTTTGACGGCTCCTTCATCAATCTGGGAATATTCATCGCCCTTCTCGCTGTGATCGTCATCCACGTCGTCCTCAAAAAAACGACCCTCGGATACGAGCTCAAAGCCGTGGGATACAACCGCGACGCCGCGCAATATGCAGGCATTCGGGTGGAACGAAACATGATGCTGTCCATGGCCATCGCAGGCGGACTGGCTGGTCTGGCCGGAACCGCCTTCTACACGGGCTACGCCTCGAACATGCAGATCGGCGTCCTCCCCTCCCAGGGATTCGACGGCATCGCTGTGGCCCTTTTAGGAGCAACCGAACCCTGGGGTGTTCTGGGCTCATCTCTGTTCTTCGGAATTCTCCACTCGGGCAAGGGTTTTATGAATGCGATGACCGACATACCTCCAGAGATTTCGGACACCATCATCGCCACGGTTATCTACTTCACGGCCACCAGCGTTCTTTTCAGTCGGGTCTGGGGATATTTCCGACGCACAAAGGCTCGGGCCACACGAGACGACGGCCACCCCGTCGAGGAAGGAGCATAACCATGGAGTTCTGGCCCATCATCACCCAGATATTCCCCTACGCCATGGCGCTGACCATGCCGCTTCTCATCACGTCCCTCGGCGGCCTGTTCAGCGAAAGAAGCGGCGTGGTCAACATCGGCCTGGAGGGCCTCATGGTCATCGGTTTTTTCGCCTCGGCCATCGTCGTTCGAGGTCTTGAACAGACCTCCCCGAACTGGGCAATCCCACTGGGGCTTCTGGCTGCGGTCGTTTCGGGGGCGGCGTTTTCCCTGCTTCATGCCTTCGCCTCTATCAACCTTAACGCCGACCAGATCATCAGCGGAACAGCCATCAACTTGATGGCCTCGGCCCTGACCGTTTACCTAGCTCGAACCATGACCGGCAGCGGCAACATCCGAATCCAAAGCGGCATCATTCGCCGTGATATCCCAGGACTCTCTGAAATCCCCGGCATCGGCCCCCTTCTCTTCAGTCAAACCTACTGGACCACCTGGGTCGTGCTTCTCATTCTGGCGGTTTCGTGGTTTCTCCTGTATCGCACGTCCTTCGGGCTCCATCTTCGGGCATGCGGCGAACACCCTTCAGCTGCTGCATCGGCAGGCATCAACGTGTACAGGATGCGGTATCTTGCCGTCATCACATCTGGGGCCCTCTCTGGACTGGGAGGTGGGATCATCCTCGTCACCTACGCAGGAGAGTTCAACGGTACCGTTGCGGGCCTGGGATTCCTCGCTCTGGCGGCCCTCATCTTCGGTCAATGGAAACCCCTGGGTATCTTGGGAGCTACCTTCTTCTTCGGCTTCGCCACCACCATCGCCAACGTCTCACAGGTCATCCCCGAGCTGGCCGTTGCCCCTCCATTGCTTCTGAAAAGTTTCCCATATCTGGTGACCCTGGTGGCGTTGGTTCTCTTCTCCAAGTCATCCAGGGCTCCAAAAGCAGCGGGACGCCCCTACTACCCCGGACAGGGGTAACTGAGCGAACTCAGATCAGAGTTGCCAGCTCATCAAGTTTTTCTTTAAACAGATCCAGCGTGGCCTCGACAGGCTCCTTCTGAGCCATGTCCACGCCTGCCCCTCGAAGAAGCTCGATCGGTGAGCGGGACGAGCCGCCGGATAAAAAGTCCAGATACCGTGCCCGTGCGGGCTCTCCCTCACGAAGGATGCCCTCGGCAAGGGCGGTGGCAGCCGAATATCCCGTGGCGTACTGGTACACGTAAAACGCCGAATAAAAATGGGGGATTCTGGCCCATTCGATACCGATTTCCTTATCGACAGTAATTTCGGAGCCATAGTACTCCTTGTTGAGCTTAGACCACAGAGCACAAAGCCCCTCTGGCGTGAGGGGTGTCCCCTCCTCGACCATTCGGTGGGTTTCCAGCTCGAACCTGGCAAACATGGTTTGACGAAAGACGGTTGTCCTCACCTGTTCCAGGCAATAGTTCAACAGGAAGGGACGAGCCTCGGGGCTCTCCTTGAGCAGGTGCTCCAGAAGCAAAACCTCGTTGGTGGTAGAGGCCACCTCGGCCACGAAGATGGTATAGTCACCGTAGACCGGTGGTTGGGCGCGATGGGAGTGCCACGAATGCAACGAATGCCCGAGCTCGTGGGCCAAGGTGAAGACATCTCGGATCGTCCCGTTGTAGTTGAGGAGCACGAAGGGGTTTGTGCCGTAGCTCCCCCAAGAATAGGCCCCCTTTCGTTTTCCCTGGTTCTCATAGACGTCGATCCACCGCTCGTCCATGCCCCGGCGGAGCAATGCCCCATACTCCTCTCCCAGAGGCTCCAGCCCCCGCAGGACCATCGACTTGGCGCTCTCCCAGGAGATATCCGTATCAGGATCGTCCACCAAAGGAACGTAGAGGTCGTACATGTGAAGCTCATCCAGGCCAAGAGCCCTCTTTCTGAGGGCCACATATTCGTGAAGAACCGGCAGGCGAGCTTCAACGGTGGAGAGCAGGTTGTCGTAGATAGACAAGGGAATTTCCCTGGGCTCCAGTGCGGCCTCACGGCTGGAGCCGTAGGAGTGAACCCGGGCCAGATAGGCGTCTCCCTTGACGCTGGCCGACAACGACGCAGCCAAAGTATTTTTAAACCCCTCATACGTTCCGTGAATGCCTAAAAAGGCATCTCGGCGAACCGTCCGGTTTCGAGAACGAATACACCGGTAGTAGCGCTCTTCAGAGAGCTCCACCGTTTGCCCTGCTTCATCGTCGATGGACGGGAAGACCATATCGCCATCGGTGAGCATGGAGAACATGTGTTCAGGAGCCTGGACAATCTCGCCCATCCCGGCCAGCAAGCCTTCTTCCCGAGCACTCAGCACGTGAGGTTTTTGCCGAACGATCCGTTCCAGGTACAGCCGATACGTCTCAAGGCGTGGTTCGTCCTTTACGAATCTCCACAGGCGGTCCTCATCGATCTCCAAGATCTCGGGCACCAAAAAAGACAGGGCTTCTGAGACCCGCACGTTTAAGGCCATTGCCTTATCGGCCATAGCCTGAGCATCCTGGTTTCTCATGTCCTCGTGACTCGTCATGGTAGCGTAGACAAAGACTTTTCCTAAGAGTACCTCAACTGTGTCGAGGTACCCAAGACAGGTGAAAAGGGTTCTTCCATCGACGTTCAACCGACCTCGATAGGCCTCCAAGTCGGGGATGGACGCTTGCAGCGTTTTCCAAGCGGCCTCCCAGTCTTCGGCGGTATGAAAAATAGTGGACAGATCCCACCGATATGATTCCTCTATCTGGTCCCTTTTCAGAAGGGCTCCATCGTTACCAGCCATACGGTTATGCTCCTTTCTCTCCTCCGTCAGGACAGCCCAACAAGCTCCAGAGTTTCGGGCTCTCCCCGACGCCCATCAAACGAGACGATATGACCGTGTCCCAAGTCCGCGACGTAGACCCGTTCTCCCCGAACCGCAACGTCCGAGGGGGAAAAAAGACGCTGCCACCGCCGGGCACCATAGATTGTAGAGACCGTCATATCGGTTAGATTCAAGGTTCGAATCCGATCGTTATAGCTATCGGCTATGTAGAGAAGTCCTTCATGAGCGCACAACCCCTCGGGCCGTTGAAGAAGGGCTTGAGAAGCAGATCCGTCCCGATTTCCATACAGGGATGGCCCCTCTCCGATCAAGGTCTGGACCAATCCGTTGGCCGGGTTGACCCACCGAATCGAGCTTGAGAGGCTGTCGCTGAAGAACAAGACATGACCATCCGAGACTATGGACTCCACTTGTCCCAATGACGCTCTGTCCGGGCTGCCATCGTCCATTCCCTCCTGCCCCGATCCCGTGAAAGGCCACGCTCCTCCACCGGATATGGACTGAATCCATATCTGCCTGGAATCGGAGGACGCCACGTACAAGACCCCATCAAGCCGAGCTGCGTCCTTGGGTGCGCCAAAAGATCGCCCGCCAATGAGCTTCGGAAAGAGCCGATCTTCTTGTTGATAGACGGCACACTCCTGCCCCCGAAAGTTGAAACACCGAATCTTTCGAGAACGACGATGGGAGATATAGATTCGCTCACCATGGAGGCAGAGCCCCGTAGCCGGAGCAGGTCGTTCCGACTGATCTCCCAAAGGAACGGATAACAGGATTGATGCCGAGAGCCCATCCGCCCTGAATCGTGCCAAGAGGAGGCGGTTCTCCCGACCGTCCAGAATCGCCAAGAGATCTTTCTGTACAGCGATTCGAAGCGGCAAAAAAGGCCAATCGCTCCATCTCCAGGATGGCTGAGCTCCCTGTCGAAGGTCGCCGATGGATCGGGCTGTTCGGGCCATCACCTGAAGAACAGGGCGAAGAAGCTCGAGGGGGACGAGTCCTTCCCGAGCCCAAGCCAAAGCCCCCATTGGGTCAATGACGACGGTGGCTGGCCAATGTTTGATCAAAAAGGCCTTTCGCAGAAATTTGTTTGAGTCAGCGTAGATCGGAAAATCGATTCCAGCCCTGTCGAGAGCGGCCAGAAGACGACGAGGTTCCCGCTCTGCGGGAAAACGAGGACAATGCACACCCACGAGATCGATGGCATCTTGATCCTCTGCCCTTAATCTCATGAGCCCATCGACCAGAGAGAGGTCATCATCCCTTGCTCCGTTAAAAAACAGCAGCACCGATACACGACCACCCCAACAATACCGATAAAGCTTTCCGTCGACGGTTCGATCAGGCAACTCCGGTGCTGGGGCCGTCCCTCCGTAGATCGTGACCATAGGACACCTCCAAACATGCCCGTAAATTATACAACAGGAGAACTCCAAGAGGGTATTTTAATTGACAGAGTTCTCTAAACTGAGCTATAGTAAGAATGTGTTGTAAGTCAAGAGTTTTGAGGGAGCGAGCGTCTCTGTGGTGTTCGTTGTGGGAACGATCAAGGAGGGAAATATGGTGAAAAAGAAATTTGCATTGCTGTTTTTGGCTCTCGCTTCAACAGCTTTCGTGCTGGGTACGGCATTCGCTGATGACGGAAATCAGCTCCGTTTCATGGCCGGACCTCCCGGCGGTAACTGGTTTGCACTGGGCGGCTCGCTAGCGGATACCTGGACAAAGAACGGACTGCCCACCACCAGTGGTACCGGCGGCGGGGTCTCCAACGTCGTAAACGCCGACCGAGGAAAAGGCGATCTGGGCTTCTCCGTGACATCTCTGGTCGGAGCCGCACTGAAGGGCGGAGAGCCGCCTTTCAAAAAGCCTCTCTCCAACGTGGCTGTTCTCGCCAACCTCTATCGTCAGTACACCTACTTTATCGTCCGTAAGGACTTCGCCGAGAAGAACGGCATCGCCTCGGTGGGAGATATCATAGACAAAAAGCTCCCCATCCGGTTTGCAACTCTGAAACCCGGAACGTCCTCGGAGTTCGTCATCCGCAACATCTTCGCAAAAGGGTATGGCATCAATTACCGGAAGTCGATCGACAGCTGGGGTGGCAAGGTGGAGTTTGCCTCGTACTCTGACGGTGCCAACCTTTTGGCAGACAACCACATCGATTGTTTCGCCTTCTCCGTGGGACGGGTCGCCTCGATCGTCATGAAGATCGAGAGCCAGACCGACGTGGTCATCCTTCCTGTGGACGAGAAAGCCCGAACGGCTATGACCGAGGCTTTTGGAACGGTGACGTTCACCGTCGAACCCGATGTCTACAAATCTGTAACCCAACCGGTCCCCACCATAGGTGACTACACCTGCATCGTCGTCAGGAAGGACCTCCCCGACGAGACGGCTTACAATCTCGCCAAAGTCATCTGGGAAAACAAAGAGGCATTGGCCAAGGGCGTGAAAGACATGAACGAACTCACCCCCAAGGAGGCCGTCCCCACAGCAGTCCCCTGCCAGGCCGGAGCGGCTCGCTTCTGGGCCAGCGCCAAGTAGGTCTACATAAGAGACGAAAACCACGTAATGCGGGTGACGCCCGTCGTCTCCCGCATTTTTTATTTTGAGGAGAGTCGATGCCCCATGAGAAAACCCTGCGGACTTACCGCCAAAGGGCTGTACGTGTACGTTCTGGCCATGGGTTTTTTTCACCTGTACACTGCCCTGTTCGGAACTTTCGAAGCATATTTGCAGCGAGCTCTACACCTGACCTGGGTCCTGCCTCTGGCCTTTATCCTCTATCCAGCCTCGAAGAAAACTGAAAAGAGCGCATCCATCCCTTGGTACGACTGGGCTATTGTCCTTGTTTCCATCTTGCCCGGCCTGTATATCATGATCAACTACGACGATATCGCTTACAGAATGATTCAAGTGGACCCGGTAACGACCGTCCAACTTATACTCGCATCAATCCTGACGCTTTGCCTTCTGGAAGCCACCCGTCGGGTGGTAGGACTTCCTTTAGCCCTCATCGCCGCGTTCTTCACCGCCTATATGTATCTAGGAAACTATATGCCAGGGATCATGAAAGGCCTCTCCTTCTCTTTCCCTGAGGTGATGGAGCAAATATACCTGACCGACGAGGGGATCTTCTCTATTCCCCTGGGGGTGTCGGCTACCTTTGTCATGATCTTTCTGATCTTTGGCGGTTTTCTGGAAAAAAGCGGCGTGGGAGCCTATTTTATGGACTTCGCTCAGGCCTTCACCGGCACGTCACCCGGAGGACCGGCCAAGATAGCTGTCGTAAGCTCAGCTCTTTTCGGTTCCATATCAGGGGCCGCTGTGGCCAACGTCTACGGAACGGGTACCTTCACCATTCCCCTGATGAAGCGTATCGGCTATCCTCCGTTTTTCGCCGCTGCAGTCGAGGCGGTCGCCAGTACTGGGGGACAGATCATGCCCCCCATCATGGGGGCTGGAGCTTTCATCATGGCATCTTTCCTGGGAGTTCAATTTCGCTACGTCATGATCGCCGCTGTTCTTCCCGCCCTTCTCTACTATGCGGCGGTACTCCTCATGGTTCATCTGGGAGCTTTGAAGAACGGTCTGCAAGGTCTGAATTCCGAGGACCTGCCGAAGAAAAAGACCGTCATAAAAAAACTGTACATGATGGTTCCCATCGTAGTCCTCATCGTCCTGCTTCTATCGGGCTATACTCCCATGCTCGCAGCGGTCATCGGCATCGGGGCAGCTTGGCTTGTCTCCCTGCCGGATCCAACACACAGGATGGGGCCCAAAGCTATCCTAGATGCCATCTACACCGGCTCAAAAAACATCCCTATCGTCTGTATCGCCTGCGCCGCTGCCGGTCTGGTCGTCGGTTCGGTCGCTTTGACAGGCATCGGCTTCAAGTTCGTCGGGCTCGTCTTCTCCATGGCCAAAGACATCCCCTTTCTAGCCCTGATCATGATCGCCCTGGTGGCTTTGATCCTGGGGATGGGCTTGCCTACAACCAGCGCCTACATTCTGGGAGCCGCTCTGGGAGTACCAGCCTTGGCAAAGCTGAGCTTCTCTCCCTTGTCAGCCCATATGTTCGTGTTCTATTTCGCCATTATATCCAACATCACCCCACCGGTAGCCTTAGCTGCCTATGCCGCCAGCTCTATCGCAGGTTCATCACCAAACGCTACGGGATTCCAAGCCATGAAATTGGGGATCCTGGCATTCTTTGTGCCCTTCGCTTTCTGTTATGACGAGGGCTTCCTCCTCTCGGCAGACTGGCTTCACAATGGCATGGCCGTATTAGGCGGCATCGGCTCTCTGTTTGCCATGGGATTCGCTATGCTGGGCTATACCCAAACCCCCATTCCAGGATGGCAACGGCTGACTTTCCTCGCTGCAGGAATCATGAGTCTCTGGCCATCTCCCACGGCCAAGGTCATCGGGATAAGCATCACAATCCTGACCTACCGGCTCAGCCGACGGAATCAAAAGTAAAAGAAGAGGGGGTGTCGAATATCTTCGACGCCCTCTCTTCTTTAATAGGCGACATTCTCCTCCACAGCCTTCGCCATCCCCTGAGACAGGGCCTTCTCCCTGACAAGAAGACGTTCTATCAAATGATTCGTGGCAGCCATCTTCGCCTTCATCCGAGAAGAGAACGTATTCAGGATGGCCTCCTTGGTGTACCTTAAGCCACAACGATCACCAACAAAATAAAGAACAGGATGACAAAAGCAATACCTCGTTGTCTTCGTTTCCTGAAAACATCGATCCTCTTCATATCTCATCAGCCCTTTCAAAGGCACTCCGATATATACGACAATATCCATGCCCCTAACAAAGCACACATATAGATTGCCTCCGTCAACTACGATCGTACAACCCCGTACCCCCTCGCATAATCAAAACGTGGCTATGGCTACACGCACTCTTTGAAAACTTTTATTACAATACGGTGTCACAAAACGATCACGGAATGAGCGCAGAAGTACACCCAACAACGTCCTTCAGTTTGACCGAAAACCATGACAATGGTACCATGACGGTGTTCGCACAAAAGGTGTGCCCGAGTGGTGGAATAGGTAGACACAAGGGACTTAAAATCCCTCGCCCCTAGGGCGTACCGGTTCGATTCCGGTCTCGGGCACCATTCGCCGAAAACACCGGTCATGGCGATAGCTTGGCCGCCTACGATGCCTCCCCAAAAGGCAATAAAAACCAAAGAAGCCTCTAGAAATCTAACAACTTCTAGGGGCTTCTCTGTATTTCGCATAAACAAAACTGAACAGCTCAGAAGGTCAGCTTCTTGAACTTCTCTATCTGCTCTTTTATAGCAATCTCGGTAGGCAGACGCTCCATGCTGCTGGCACCGTAGAAACCGTTGATACCAGTGCATCTCTCCAGAATATACTGAGCATCATCGGGCATGGCAATAGGACCTCCGTGGCAGAGAACAACGACATCTTCCCGAACTTTTCTGGCCGCAGCAGCCCAATCATCGATCAGATCGACGCAGTTCTCCAAAGACTTGGACGTCCTCGCACCTATGGACCCTTTGGTAGTCAATCCCATGTGGCAGACAAGTATATCCGCCCCCGCCTCGGCCATCGCCGTGGCATCCTGGGCACTGAACACGTAGGGTGTGGTAAGGAACCCCGCTTGAGAGGCCTTTCGGATGGCCTCGACCTCCAGATCATACCCCATACCGGTTTCCTCCAAGTTCTGGCGGAACACACCGTCTATGAGCCCAACTGTCGGGAAATTCTGAACTCCCACGAAGCCAAGATCTTCCAGTTCCCTGAAGAAGAGATCCCATATGACAAATGGATCGGTACCATTGATCCCGGCCAACACTGGAGTCCCTTGGACCACCGGTATAACCTCATATGCCATCTCCTTGACGATATCGTTGGCATTACCATAAGCCATCAGTCCCGCCAAGGAGCCCCGTCCGGCCATGCGATACCTTCCAGAGTTATATATGACGATGAGGTCAATCCCTCCAGCCTCTTCCCATCTGGCCGAGATACCCGTTCCCGCACCACCTCCTATTATGGGCGTACCTTCGGCAATCATACGGCGGAAGTTGCGCATCAGCTCTTCTCTTTTTTTAAGAAGTCTCACGAAAGCCCCTCCTTTATTTACATTTATTTAGATATTGCCCTAAAGTTAGCCACCAAGGCCTCGGCGAATTCCCTGTCGTTGATATGATACGGCAATCTCAGGATTCTTTTCGTGTCCGTCTGTATAAAAGTCTCTTCCAAGGTGCAGAAAAGCGCCTCGTCTGCCTCGGGATCGTAGAAAGGCATGCCAGGGGCATCTATCATGGAAACGCCTTTCTCGGGTAAGAGAAAGCGAACTGGGCCAGTAAAACGGTTGAGTTTATTTCCTATCCATCTTCCCATCGCTTCGTTCTCGTCGACGGTAGTACGCATCAAGGTGACTTGAGGATTGTGAACATACAGGGTACGATCTGAGTATTTCTCAGGGACCGTGTCTATCGGGCCAAAATTAACCATGTCTTGGGCTCCAACGGAGCCAACATAGGGAATTCCGGTTCGTATGAAAGCCCCTAAACGATCTTCACCGGCAGAGAGAACCCCTCCCATAAGATAGTCACATATTTCAGTTAACGTGACATCCAGTACCGAGGACACCATTCCCGAATCGACCAATTTTTCGAGAGACATACCACCGGTTCCGGTAGCGTGGAAAACCATGCATTCATATTCATCTCCCAGTATCTCCCGTACCATCTCGACACAGGGAGTAGTGACACCGAACATCGACAGCCCTAACAGCGGTTTCTCTTCGAGAACCTCGGGCACGGCGCAGTTCATCATACCCGCCAGTCCATGAGCAGCATTGCCTATAACCTTTCTGGAAATCGAATTGAGTCCAGCAATGTCCGTGACAGAGTAGACCATGCAGATGTCGTTGGGCCCCACGTAAGGAGCAATATCGCCCGACCCCATCGTGGAGACCATCACCTTGGGAGTACCTATGGGAAGACACCTCATGCCCTGAGTTACCAGAGAAGTGTTGCCACTTCCTCCCATTCCCAGCACACCTCCTACGTCATCACGACTCAGAAGAAACCGTTCCAAGGCGATTCCCATAGCCGAGACGGTCGCCCCCCGATCGGTAGGATCAACCAGAAAATTCGCTCCGTCGGGGTGGAAAGAAGCAACCTCATAATTTGTAATATCAACCGGGTGACTATGTCCCATACTCCCTACATCCACAAGAACCGTTCCGATTCCGGCCCGATTGATCAATTTTCGAGCATAGTTCAACTCGTCGAACTTCGTATCGCACGTGCCGATAACAAAGGCTTTTTTCAATTTTTTCCCCTCCTTACACGCTACAAAACTCTATACAATCTTATATCTATGATATCACCAAGATCGATCCAGTCGGAGCGATCAAACGACAGTAACAGCGAACACGCTATAGGTATCTCTGAGTAGATAACGTCTGTCAAATACAGACAAGAAGAAAAAACGAAACACCTTCTTCGTCCTGAGCCAAAGAAGGTGTTTCGTTTACGGTGACTCTGAAGCTCCTATCTACTCAGTTTTTTTCACCAACACCAGGAACATCTTGAAGGCCGTCGCAGCCTTCAGAGAATGGGGTACTCCAGCAGGCATAACCACGGATTGCCCCCCCCTGACAACCACCATTTCATCGCCGATTGTGATATGGGCCTCCCCTTCCAGGATGCAAGCCAAAGCATCTCCAGGAGCCGAATGTGTCGCCAACCCCTCTCCTTTGTCCAAAGCAAGCACGGAGAGATTGACTCCGGGTTTCTGAGCCATTGTCAAGCTAGCCACCTTACCCGGACTGTACTCTACGAGATCGGACAAGATGAAGAGGCTTCCTTTCTCAACGTTTTTGATCAGTTTGTTCATAAAGTACACATCCCCTTTCGTTCCCATACAAAACTACGATGAAGAGACCGTGAGATGGAGCAGAACACAATCATTGAGGGCCTCAATTTCGTGAAGAACTCCAGAGGGAACCATCAATACATCCCCCTCCTTCAGAGAATCGCCAGCGTCTTTCCGGCGCATTCGCACATCTCCCCGAAGAACCAGATACATAGTATCCCCCAAATACTTCTCCCCACTCACCATCTCTCCAGCCGGAAAGGAAAACAAAGCCATCCCAAGCCCTTCAGTATCAGAAAGAGCCATGCTCAAAACTTGTCCTGTACGTCTCTCCATGAGTGCCCCCAAATTACGGGGAGCATCCGTCGGAAGATTCTTCAAACCAGCCATACTTATCCTCTCCCTACACCCCAATTAGTTTAGTCCACATAATATATTTTATATTGTGCCTCCAAGAGGGTGTAAAAAACTTGTGCTATATCAAAAAACGACTGGAATATCTAGACAGTGTCGTGATGAATTTTATGTTGTGGTAAATTTTTTCAGAGAATAGAGACTCAGGAAGGGTTTACCATTGTAAGCATCGCATAGAAGACACAACATTTCGGATAGAGTCTGGAAACTACTGGACCCTCATCTGACAGACAGAGAGGGTTCGTAGGGAGGCAAGGCTCGAGACATCCGTCGGTGCGGTATAGCTACGAGATACGTAAAGAATGTCTCATCTTTTGTAGCTGCGGTGCAAATTCGTTTCTTGGCCCTTTGGGCAAATATCTCGCGACGATACTATCTAAGCTTCAGATACGTTTTTCACACAATATTTTAATTTATAATAACGTCGATTTCCCTGCTTTTCCTACCTGATGATAAGAGGTGCTCTGTGTCCTGTACGTTGGATCTTCGGTCTGTAGCCCCCTTTCTCAAGCCAGAAGGCTCTTGTGTCGCTTTTCTTCATCCACTCAGCCTTAGTTTTTTTTCGAGTTCACTTGTACTCAGGCCAGTCTTTCGGTGTTTTTCTGTCCTTGATGGTGCGATTTTAACCTGTATTTAGGTCAATTATTCCCGAAAAATTCATATGATCTTGCCTCCGAGGTCTTGAACATGAGGAATTGTAGTTCTCTAAGCTGGGAGAGAGGAGTTTTTAGAGGTATCCATCACCCTGACCTCTCGTTGTCAAAAATTTATTTTTACTAATTTTTTAAAAACAACCCGAGAGGCGGGAATTGCATATTGACTATAATCTAAGTAATAAAACGTATGTATATTTTTGTATACAGGCATATCATGTATATAAGTCCGACTTTTTAGATTTGCACTCTTTTCTATTCCTCTGAAATAGAGTACGACAAGAAAATGAGACAAATCTCGGATCGGAACAAAAACATATTCCATAAAGGAGGCAGAAATTATGAAGGGTTTTGCTATGCTTAAGATTGGTGAGGTTGGTTGGATTGAAAAAGAGCGGCCCCAATGCGGTCCTATGGATGCTATCTGTAGACCCATAGCACTGGCACCATGCACATCGGATATTCACACCGTGTGGGAGGGAGCCGTTGGTGAGCGACACAATATGATCCTCGGCCATGAAGGAACAGGAGAGGTCGTGGAAGTCGGTGAGCTTGTCAAGGATTTTAAGCCAGGAGATAAAGTTATCATACCCGCTATCACTCCAGATTGGAATTCTCTTGAGGCTCAGGCTGGATTTTCTATGCACTCCCATGGAATACTCCAGGGATGGAAATATTCTAACGTTAAAGATGGGTTGTTCGGTGATTTCTTTCACGTAAATGACGCCGACGGGAACCTGGCCCATCTGCCCAAAAGCATCGACCTCAAAGTCGCCCCAATGCTCTCGGACATGGTTCCCACAGGCTTCCATGGGGTAGAGTTGGCCGACGTTCAGTTTGGTGACAACGTCATGGTCATTGGTATCGGTCCGGTTGGTCTGATGGCTGTCGCAGGAGCGAATATGAGAGGTGCTGCCAACCTCTACGCCGTCGGATCGCGTCCCACTTGCATAGAGGCCGCAAAATTCTACGGTGCCACCGAGTTTATTAATTATAAAGACGGCCCCGTGGCAGAACAGGCATTGAAGCTTACCAACGGCGTGGGCATGGACAAGATCATCATCGCTGGTGGTACGGTTGACACCTTTGCAGAAGCGGTCAAGGCACTCAAGCCTGGTGGCAAAATCGGTAACGTCAATTACCTGGGCTCAGGTGAGACGATCAACATTCCCCGTACGGACTGGGGGGTAGGTATGGGGCATAAGATAATCAAGGGCGGACTTACTCCTGGCGGACGCCTTCGAATGCAGAAGTTGGCCCGCCTGGTTTCGACCGGTAAACTGGACCTCTCTCCCCTGATTACCCATCCATTTAACGGTTTTGAACACATCGAAGAATCTCTATACCTGATGAAGGACAAGCCCAGGGATCTTATCAAACCGGTCGTCCTGCTCTGATCGAATCGATTTTTATATAGATTGTGGGGTGGCCTACAGCGGCCGCTCCACTTTCTTACGAAAAGGAGCATGCACATGAAAGTACTCGTTGTCTCCGGTTTTCTAGGCTCAGGAAAGACAACGTTCATCAAAGAAATGGCTAACCAAACACGACAGAACTTTGTCGTGCTGGAAAACGAATATGCTGACGTAGATATTGATGGCGAACTCCTAAAGGACTCGCCCCTCTCCGTCTGGGAACTTACGGAGGGGTGCATCTGTTGCTCGATGAAGGCCGATTTCGCCACATCCATTCTGACGATTTCCAACTCCTTCTCCGCGGAGTATCTCATCGTCGAACCAACCGGAGTCGGATCGTTGGGTGCGATCATGGACAATATCGGCAAGGTGAGCTATGAGCGAATAGAGATCCTGGACCCCATCGCTCTCGTAGACATTCACTGTCTCGACGAATACACCACGACCTTTGACGAGCTCTACAGGGATCAAATCCGAAACGCAGGCACGATTCTTCTCTCCAAAATCGAGGACTCTTCATCAGATGCAATTGAACGTGCGATACAAACCCTGCGAGGTATAAACGATGACTCGGATATCCCGACGACACACTATACAACCCAACCCCTTGAATGGTGGAACGGACTGCTCAACAAAGCGTGGATTCCGGGACATTTAAAGACCATCGAAAACGACGAGCACCCCGATCTGGATCAGGCAAGCTATGTAGGATTCTCTGTCAAAACCATGAACGAATTTTTGGTGAAGCTACAGTTTCTCTTACGGGGGACCTTCGGTAAGATATACAGAGCAAAAGGGTACTTTCCTGTGGAAGGGGAATGGGCTCGCTTTGACGTCGTCAACGACCGCTACGTCATCGAACAATGCGATCCCTTCGAGGAATCACGAATGGTCGTCATCGGCAAGGATCTGAACAGAAAATACCTTCGGAAGGTATTCGTTGAGAACGAAAAACTTTTTTAAAGTACCAGATGAGAGTCCAATAGAAAGATGAAAAACCGTGATCTAGCCTCCGCTGACCGTGACGAAAAGATTATGAAACGAAGCCGCACCTTTTCTCGCGCACTGTTGATATGAGAAAAGCCCTGTGTCTCCAACCAAGTAGATCGGGTACCCAAAGCACTTTTCTACCTCACTATGTACCAGAGTAGCTGTCGTCTCCCAATTTGTGTCGATGACCTCTCCTCAGGGGCGTTACTTCACTAGCAAGGCTTTTCCTCGCACAACTGAAAGAAAGGAGCATCAAAATCAGCATGGACGGGCTCTTTCCCGCAAGCTTTTGCGAATATCTTCGCTTGAACAACATCAAGTGTCTTCATTACTCTCTGGGGTATCGACTTCCCTGGGAGGTTTACCTAGGACCCATGAAAAACATAGCGATTTACACTAAATAACTTCATTTTCAGCTTGGTTTTGACTAAATTGTACAGCTACATCGCACAGTTTAGCTGACCTCTCCCATACCGTTGTATGAAACTAGCCGATCTACCCCTGCCAGCAATACAAAAAACCCCGTCAAGCAACGACGGGGTTTTGCTAATTATTGTCAACCTCAGAGAATAGGTTAAATGTAAAAATGGTGGAGCTAAGGTCCTCCATGTTGACAGCCTTAAAACAAGGAATTCAAAGGGCCTGAAGGGTTTAACTACTATCCATATTGTACGGTTGGTTGTACAAATTAATGCCTATTGGAGCTTGGTCAAGTTACGTCAACCGCTTCTCCGCAACAAAAAAACGCCCCCCAGCCTATAAAAGACTGAGGGGCATTATATCACTGTCCATCCCGATACATCCTATCCAGCTCGGCAATCCGGGCATCGACTTCCTCTTGTGAACGAGGCCCTTCCCGTTGCCCGGGTACAGGTTGCGGCTCGCTCGGTACTTCCCGCAGAGCTTCCGGCGACTCTGCCCGCATTACCTG
>PDTB01000009.1 GCA_002748665.1 Dethiosulfovibrio peptidovorans
GAAGGTATCCGAATCGGATTCGGGGCGTTCCCCACGATTCTGGCAGGACTGATGATGGGGCCTCTGGCTGGAGCCGCCGTCGGAGCTCTGGGAGATGTTATCGGATTTATCATATCACCCATGGGGCCGTATATTCCTCATTTTACGGTTACAGCTGCTCTAACGGGTTTTCTGCCACCCCTGCTGTGGCGACTGTTTGGCAAAGGCGTTCGTTTCTGGCCTGTTTTGGGAGCTATCGTAGGCGGGCAGACAATTACGTCTCTTATTTTGGTTCCCTGTCTTATACGCCATTTTTTCGGTCTGCCATTTGCGACGACTCTTCCAGGAGCCGTGATAAGCCTTGCGTTGACGGCTCCCCTCTGCTCCGTTTTGACTCTCAGACTACACAGAACACTTGTGCCCTCAGCGGCCTCAGCAAAACGCTAAAAGCTCCGTACAAAATCCGGGAATCGATTTCAACGTCGAACCCCGGATTTTTTTTGGACAAGCCAGACACCAACGGATGCCGTTAAAGGAACTGTCAGCAGAAGCCCCAGTGTCCCAGCCAGGCTTTGAATGAGTTCCTGAGAGACCATGGGGTCGTTTAAGATAAACTGGATGCTCAACCCCGAGGTGACTATGAGCAACACCATGATCAACGAACTGCCAAAATACGCCAGGATAAGCGTGTTGATCATACTCCCCAGGATTTCTCGCCCCACGGCAAGACCGGAAGCCCACAGGCGGGATGGCTCAATGGATGGGGCGTGATCGACCAGCTCTGCCATAGCCGAGGTCACCGATATAGCCACATCCAGTACAGCACCAATGGCTCCTACGATCACAGAGGCAAGAAAGATGCCCCTCATGTCGTACCCCGGAAAGGTGCTGGCAAACAGAGCACCTCCCTCACTTCCCAAGCCGGTGATCTGCCACAGCTCAACAGCACCCCATCCTAAAAGACATGCAGCGCCCGTCCCTCCAAGGGCTCCGAAAAAAGCCACGACCCTATACCGTCGGCGGCGAACCACCAGGCAAACAGTCACAACCGAGACCAGGGCGACGGCCAAAAGAGCCACAGGAACAGGAGAAAATCCAGCCAACACAGCCGGAACGAACCCTTTCAGAAGAACGAGCAATGAAAGTCCCAGCCCCACGACAGCGCGAACCCCAGTCCATCCAGCGAACAGACACACCAAACCAGCAGTCCCGCACAAAAAAGCCACCACCCAAGGGAGTCGAAACCGATCACTCACTGAGTATTGGACGGTCCCATCAGGAAACCGGTCCACCAAAAGGACATACCTTCGGTTGGGATACAGGGCCAGAGAACTTCCCTCCAGCTGCTCAACAAGTATCGATTTCTGAGAGCCCCTTTGCTCTCCCGTCAGATACGTGACAGCCACATCAAAATGTCGAGTACACCATTGAGAATCTCCCTTCTTTGAGATTTCCTGATCGGTCATGGGCCCCCCCCGACAGGACTGAAGTTCGACGATCCATCCGTCGTCATGGTTCCACCGCCGGATGACGACCTCTCCTGAGAGATAGCCAATTCCCCCAGAGACCATGATCACCAACATCACTCCCACGATCCATCGAGTCCATCGTCGCTTATCAACCACGTCTCCATCTCCTTTTACAAACCATGTCTGTGGATATATCAGTTTACCACCCAATGAGCAAACCTCTACTTGACGGAAAGCATATTTGAAAATATGATCATATATGAACCTACAGAATAGGAGGAGTATTGATGACCAACAACAGAGCATTTCTGGAGGATCTCGCCTCCATGTTCAAAGCCCTGAGCGATCCAACGAGGCTTGGCATGACTTTGGCACTCATGGATGGCGAAATGTGTGTCTCTGATCTGGCCGCGTCCATGGAGATCAGCGACTCATCAGCATCCCATCACCTGCGTACCCTCCGCCAGCTCGGTGTGGTTAAACGTAGAAGAGAGGGGCAGAAACTCCATTATTCTCTGGATGACCATCACGTGTTTCTGATCCTGACCATCGGTCTGGAACATCAAGAGCATCAGAGGAGGGACGAAGCATGATATTCGTCACAACCGTATTTCGAGAATCTCTGGATATGTTCCTGGATACGGCACCCTACATGCTTTTCGGGGTAGCCATCAGCGGGCTGATTAAAGCCTTCATCGAACCCGAATGGGTCCAGCGATTCATGGGCGGCAGGGGTTTCGCACCAGTGGCCAGGGCCTCTTTGGTCGGAATTCCCCTGCCTCTGTGTTCCTGCGGAGTCATACCAGCGGCAGTTGCCCTTAAAAAACAGGGGGCATCAGCCAACGCCGTCACCGCCTTCCTCATCTCTACTCCAGAATCGGGTGTCGATTCCATCGCTATGAGCTATGCCCTGCTCGACCCCATCATGACCGTCGCTCGTCCCATTGTTGCCTTCATGTCTGCCACCGTAGCTGGTATCCTTGCGGTGTTCTTTGGAGGAGCTGAAACAACGGAAGAAGCGTTGATCCATCCGTTCGAATGCGGCCATGATCACCACCATCACCACGAACACCACAACGATAACGAACACACATCGAACAGGCATGCCCTTTTGCAACGGCTGAGAAATGGTTTGGACTTTGCTGTTTTTGACGTATGGGGAGACCTCGCCAAGACGTTCTTTGTCGGAGTGATCTTTTCGGGGCTCATCGCCGCCACCGTACCTGAACACTTTCTGGAGACTGCCCTGGGCGGAGGTCTGGGCTCCATGGTTCTCATGTCACTCGTTGGAATTCCTATCTACATATGCGCTACGGCATCGACACCTCTGGCTGCTGCGCTCATCATGAAGGGAGTCTCTCCAGGGGCAGCCCTTGTCTTCCTCCTCGCAGGCCCCGCTACCAATGTCTCAGCTCTTCCCATGCTTTACAAGGTCCTGGGATCCAGACGAATGCTCATCTATCTGAGCTCTATCTTTGCTGTTTCCATACTCTCAGGGTTAGCTCTGGATGCTCTCTACATTACGCTCGGTCTGTCAGCCCAAAGTACCATTGGCAAAAACACCGAAGCCCTGCCTCCCTGGGTACAATGGGCGACCGCTACGGCCTTACTTATCTTTTGGGCCATGGCAATCGCTAAAAGGTATAGAGAAGATAAGGAGCTTGATCCAAGAAATGAAAAGGCCGACATTTTAAGTAAGAAAAATACTTTTTAAGGAGGAAATATCTCATGCAGATCGACCGAGGGACCCCTCATCAGCCACCTCAGACAACAACAGAGGAACTTCTGGAGAAACTCCGGGAGGTCAAGAAAAACGTTGTCAAGACTTCGACCGACATGCTCGATATACACCACGAGATCGTCAAAAAAGGACAGAAAGAACGAAAGGCCTACTACCAAAAGAAAGACCTCGTCGAAAAGACGGCTACCCGAAAAGATCAGCAAAAGGAGCTGTTCGATGAGAACATGGAGATTCGTCGACAGCGAGAAAAATTCTTTGCTGAACGTCATCTGGAGAGGGAAAGCGAACGAAGAAAACTCACCGGAAAAAAATCGTAAAAAGTGTTTGACAGCAACAACAAAAAGATGTATTCTATACCCAGTCAGGAAGTTAGCCAGAACGAACTCCCCTTCCGTTCTTTCCTGACACACTGTCAAATTCCCCCTCTCAATGCAGGAGCCCGGTTTTTTTCCGGGCTCCGCCTATTTAGACATCAGGAGGCGTCTCTCTGATGGAGATTTTTTGTCACCACGTGTACGAGTACTGGAAGGGCTTGCGGAACCTTATTCTTCATACGGCTCCTCTTTCCGATCTTCCCGCTATCGAGCACAAGCTCCGGCATTATTCCATAGCGTACGTGGTCCATCACATCGGACATGACAGAATCAACGTCTTTTTTGGTCATCCTGACTGCATCGCCGTGGTTCAAAAATTCGGAACCACCGACCTCTCCAAGCTTAACGACGAGCAGGACTTTATCCTGGGCATCATGTTGGGTTATGACCGAATGAAACAATGTGCCCGATATTTGAAGAAACGATCAGAGCGAGAGGCCCTGATCGGCTAATAGCAGCGTTCTTTATGCCATCACACACTCTCTCTCGACGAATATAATACAAAAAAGAGCGCTCCACGATTTTTCGTGGAGCGCTTTACTTTTTACGAGTATCCCGTCAGATTCGACGTTTATTTCATATCCCGGGCCTGAACCCAGATAACGGCATCCTTGCCCAGTTCAGCACCCTTGTACTCCTCGGTGATGACACCCAGAGCGGCAAAGCCCCACCAGCCAGCCCGAGGCACCGCGTAGGCAAAGGTGCCACTGGCGTCAGCCATGATGGTCTGGGTGACGAAGCAATCCTGAGGAGCCTCGACCTCGGCCTTCTTAGCAAAACAGTTAGCCTTCATGTCGGGCATGTGGTTCAGGTACTCAACCTCGATCTCTGCGAAGGGAACGGGCTTACCGTCAGCCTTAACGATACCCCGGAAGACGTTGCCGGTCCACAGACCATAAGGCTTGTCCAGAGGCACGATTTCAGCGGGAAGCCCCAGCTCTTCGTTCCAGTCAGTGGGCAGCCCTGCCACGTTGACGACGACCTTCGTGCATTGCTGCATCCAAACGCCCTCGGACTCCTCAAAGTACGGTCCAGGAACCAAACCCAAAACAAAGTCACCCATTCCCTTCAAAGGAACCTTAGCCTCATAGCCCTTACCTGTGTTGGTAAGGCTGGTCCACATAAGAGGCTGAAGGGAACCTTTGAGATCGGTGATCTTGCCCTTGTGAAGCATGACAAACTTCTCCACATTGGACATATCCATGGTGTGACCAGCCTCAAAAGGATGGGTGAAAACGATTTTCACATCCAGAGTCTTCCCCTTGGTCAGAGCGCTCTCGGGGGTATAGATCATCTGAAAATGAGCGAAAGCGGGCAAGGCCAAGACACAGATCAAAGCACAGGCAAGCAGAAGAACTCCACGTTTATTCATTTTATCTCAACACTCCTCACAAAATAATCCCAGTGGGATTCATAAATGCCGGGGCATAAGCCCCGGCTCAGCTAACACGAGGCTACTGGATATCCTCTCCTTTGACGATGACCTGATGGCCTGGGCCAGCGTTGAACTCGACCTCGTAGGCCCCCTCAGGGACTTTAAAGGAGAACTCGCCCAGATCATCCATGGCCCCCTCTTGAATCACGGTTCCGTCAGAAGTCCGGACGGTCATCTTAACGCCGGCAGCTGACGAACCGTCGGAGAAGCCACCTTCACAGGTAGCCGTTCCGTCTCCGTTCAGGTAACACGAACAGATGGGGGTATGAGCCATGACCACAGCGGCGCAAGACAGACACAGAGCCATGGCCAGCGCAACGATTACTCTCTTCTTCATGTTTCCACCTCCTTTCCGAGAAAGAATATTCTAGAGCTCTTTCCTTTTTGGTTCATACAGTCCAAGAGCTATAACACACAATATTATCAGACCATAGAAAACCCACGAAGCGGTGAAACCACTCAAGCCCAAGGCTTGGCCTCCTGTAAAGATGACAGAGGCTGCAAAAAAACCGAGCACAATGGGGTAGATCAACGAAAAGATAGCCCAACTCCAATTAGCCTGAACCTTTACCATAACCAAGGTCGCTATACACGGCGGATATAGAGCCATAAACACCATGAGAGCTAGGGCATGTAAGGGCGTATAGCCCTGATTTTCCCTCATCTCCTCAGTCAGATTCTTCTTCTGAGAGTCGTCATCAGCACTTTTGTAAATCATCCCCAAGGTTGCAACGGTGCTCTCCTTGGCCGCCAGAGCACTGAGCAACGCCACGTTGACCTTCCAATCGAATCCGGCATACTTAGTGACCGGTGCCAGAAAACGACCGACCCTGCCCAGAGCGCTATTGCTGGTCGTCTCATCCGAGAGTTCCTTCAGAAGCAACGCCCTATCCCGACGGAGCCTCTTATACGCCTTCTGAACCACCTTGGCCTCCTTGTCCTTACGGTTTGCCTTGGAGACCAATGGGAACAAGAGAGGATCCCGAGCCTCAAAACGCTTTTCCAGCTTTTCGCCGCCGAGTCCTGCCATACGAGCATCCTTATACTGACTCATAAAATCGATGAGTTTCACAACTCCCTGATCATCCTGAAACAGAGAGGCATATTTCGTTTTAGCAACTTTCGTTCGGAAGGTCTGAACGATTTTATCGCTTCGGAAACGGTACTCATCCATCGTTTTCTGAGGAAGCCCAGGATAATTCACCAAAAAGTATACTCCAACGGCTACAGCCATGACGACCGTCCCCACTTTTCTGACAAACATCCACGTCCGCTCTACCGCCCTGGTGACGACGCTTCGAACTGTAGGGATGTGATAAGCCGGCAGTTCCATGACAAAAGGAGCCGATTCCTTCCCCTTGAGCACTGTTATTGTAAGCACTTTAGAGACAGCTAAAGCCATAAGCAAAGTAACAGTTGAGATAAAGACCATCATCCCAGCACTCTGATACGACGGCTTGACAAAGTAGACACTGATAAGCAGGGTATACAGGGGGATCTTGGCCAAACAATTCATGAGAGGCACTACCAAGATGGTCGCCAGACGAGCTTTTTCGTCAGCAATGACCCTGGTCGCCACAACACCGGGGACAGCACAGCCTCCCACAAGAACACCACCTAAGATCAACGGCAGAGTGGATTGACCGTGAAGTCCGAAGCGACGGAGGATTCGATCCAGAATAAAAGCAATTCTCGGCATGTACCCCACATCCTCCATAATGGCGACACAGCCGAAGAGAATCAAAAAGATAGGAATATAAATGAGTACTGAGTTGATCGCTGCTACGAGGCTGATGACCAGAGACCGGAGGAGAGGTCCGCCCATAATCTCCGCAGGAGGCAGTATTCCAGCGACCCAGGCGGCAAAACGCTGAAGCCAGGGGGTCATGTATTCCGTGGCCTTATACCCCTGCACGATAGAGAGCTCGTAGAGCCCATAGATAACGAAAAGGAGCAGGATGGGGCCGAATATCTTATGAACCACCACAGCATCAATTCGATCGCTCCAGAGGACCTTGTTCTTTTGGGGCTCCTCCAGGCATCGGGACTCCAGATCAACGGCCCGAAGATGACGAGACAAACCGATATGAGCCCGGGGCTCCTCCTCGTGGTCCTGAACAAAGCGCTGGCTTAACAGCTCAGCCTTCTGAAGGATAGCCTCACCAGGGCTGCCTAAGTTCTGGACGATCTTCAGAACCGCCTCGTCCTTTTCCATGATTTTTATGGCCAGCCAGCGGTTTGGGTAAGCCAGCTCCTGAATGACATCCAGATCCTGAGCGAGTTCTTTCAGAATAGGCTCCAGAGGCCCGTAATCCACGGCAAAGGGATTTTTCCCATCAGGTGGGTTAAAAACCGACAGACATTCCTTCAAGTCTTTGCTGCCAGTTCCGCGATTACCAACAGTCTCCACCACTGGGACACCCAACTCCCTGGACAAAGCTTGGGGGTCAAGAATCAGTTCTTTGGACACAGCGACATCTACCATGTTCAGGGCGACCACCATGGGAGCGCCCATCTCCAGCAATTGAAAGGTGAGGTACAAACTCCGGCGAAGGTTAGAGGCATCAAGGACGTTGACCACCACACGAGGATCTCCAGAGAGGATAAAGTCCCGAGTAACCATCTCCTCCGAAGAAAAGGACGTCAGGCTATACGTTCCTGGGAGGTCCACCAATTCAACAGTTTCTCCGTTATGACGATACCGCCCTTTTTTGATATCCACGGTCACGCCGGGATAGTTAGCCACATGCTGCCGAGCCCCAGTCAGAACATTGAACAAGGTCGACTTTCCACAGTTTGGCTGTCCCGCCAGAGCAACGACCTTCAGATCACGTTTCATTCTGGAACAACCTCAATAAGAGCAGCCTCTGAATGACGAACTGTCACGTGCTGCCGTCCAAGCAAAAACTCCACCGGATCCACAAGGGGGGCGTTACGAACCACCGTAATGGAAATCCCTTTGTAAAAGCCCATATCCAACAATCTCTGACCGACGCTCCCCTTGGCACCGTTTCGAACTAGCCGAACAGTGCTTCCGGGCCGTACCTCGTCCAACGTCACGAAAACCTCCCCTTTCCTACTGTTGCGCCAGTATCCACGAGCCTCCCAACTTCAGGTACTCCCTCTATCGGCTATGAGAGAAAAATAAGATCAGCCATCTGCCGTCCCAGCGCTAGTCGTCCATGTCCGACCTTGAGCAGGACAGGACCTCCTTCGTTACGCAGGACCTCAACGATAGCCCCCGGGAAAAGCCCCATATCCGCCAGACGCTCTCGTGCACCATGGCCTCCCTCGACGAAGACCACCTGCCCCTTCGTACCCGACGGACACCGTGACATTACGGTATGTACATTGCTCATAACCACTTCGCCCCCTCATCGGCGGTGTTTAAACAGGCAAGAGCAGCAGGCTCTCTCCCTGAAGGAGACATCCCAGGCAAGGCATTAGGTTAGCTCCACCTAACGAAAATTTTAGCAGCCTAACTTCTTTCGGTCAAGAGGCGACAAAGCCATACCCCCTTCTTGCTATTAGGCTCAGGGCATGATATTCTCTGTTAGAAGTCACAAACAACTCTATAAGGAGGCGCATATAAATGGCCAGTATTGGAGTTCTGTACGGAAGCACCACCGGAGCCACCCAAGAGGTGGCAGAGAAGATTTCTCAGGAGTTGGGTGCCACCCTCGTGGATGTAAGCTCGGCTGACGAAAGCGCCCTGAACCACGATGTATTGATTCTGGGTTCGTCTACCTGGGGACTTGGCGAACTCCAGGACGACTGGGGAAGCTTTATCTCCGAGCTGGAGAAAGCCGACCTCTCGGGCAAGAAAGTTGCTTTCTTCGGCACCGGCGATCAGGAGGGCTTCAGCGACACGTTTGTCGACGCCATGGGCCTTCTGTACGACGCCGTAGCCGATAAGGGCGTCACCGTCATCGGCAAATGCCCGACCGACGGCTATTCCGGCGGCGGACTGGCCATTCGCGACGGCCAGTTTGTGGGCCTGCCTATTGACAACACAAACCAGGAGGATCTCACCGAGGACCGGGTATCTGCCTGGATCGAAAAACTTCGCGCTGAGATGTAAAACCGACTGGCAAAATAAAACCTAAAAAACCGAGTCGTCCCGTAATACGCGGAACGACTCGGTTTATATGTCATCTTTTGCTCACAGGCCGTTCAGACTGTCCTGAAGATGCAGGTAGATGGTCTTGCTGCCAGAGTGAGGCAGATAATAGGCGTTGACAGTACCCGTCAGGACATCCTGCCAAGTTTCCCAGAGAAGGCGATCGTGGAGAATTGCCCTGTCAGTACGCCATACGGGGAGGAGCCGGTCATACCGCTCCGCTCGACTTCGGAAACCCTCGACCAGTGACGTTCGATACGACCGAGCATCCTGGAGAATTACCGAAGCCTCTCCACCGAGGCGTTCGCTCTCCAAGCGTTCGACAGCAACTCGATGAGCTGCCGACGCAGCCTGATCATCGCCCTGTGCCTGGGCCTGATCCCGGGCGTCAAGAGCCTCCACCAGATCGCCAAAGACCACGCCGGCCGTCGCGTTCAGGGAGTTTTCCCTCTCTCTCCAGGCATTTTCCACTGCTTTAAGCTTGGCACTCTCCGCTTCGTTGACCGCTAAAAAGTCGTCCAACACCTGGAAGGGAACCTGAGGCGGAGCCGACCGGGAAATATCCACGATCTCCAGGCCACACCGTGCATCGTCAAGACGCCTTTGGGCCTCCAACACGACCGCCTGTTCATCGATGGCTCCTTTAGTGAAGTCATCCACCGACATCTGTCCGATGCAAGTCACCAGGGCTTCCTGAACGACACACCGCAGAAATGTCCGCGCCCGATCCACAGATCCCAGGGTCTGAACGAACCTGAGAGGAGCGCTTCCTTCAGGAGAGACCCTAAAGGCAACCTGCCATCGCCCGTGAACGATGTTGTGATCACCGGTGATAAGGGAGCCGTCCTCTCCGGGACGAAGCCCCTCTCGGTTGGCCCGACCACACCAGAACTCGTCATCCAGAGCCAGACGCTGGATGGCCGTCGGCACGGTAATAACCTGGTCGATGGGATCAGGAAAACCCAGATAAGGCCCTCCCGGAGGCACCACAGCCTGCACTCCTTCCCCCAGCACTTCGCCAAAACGAAGGTGAATCGCAACGGCTCCCTCGTCCACCCAGTACACACCGCTCACAGCCACCCAGAGACAGAACAGAACTCCCGCAATCACAGCAACCCTGAAACCAGATCGCAACAGCCGATCCAGAGCCAGAGCTCGACCGACATCGCCCTTTCCGCCTTGACACTTCACGGCCTGGGCCCCTCCCGATCTCGGGATGCGGGCAAGAGGATTTCATCCAGTAACGTATAGGGGGCCATGCCCGAGTCCAGAATAAACGTGCTGTTGTGACGAAGGGTTTTTCGAAGGGTCTCCAACTGTCGAAGATACAGGGCAAAATCCTGATGTTGGGCGAAAACTCTGGCGTATTCCGCAGCGGCAGCATCCCCTTCGGACCGAATTTCCTCGGCTCTTCGACGGGCAAAGGCCATAATTCGCTGACTGTCGCTCTCAGCCTTAGCCATGATTCCTCTGGCGATGGCGTCACCCTCGGATCGAGCTTTCTGAGCCATACGCTGACGAGTTTGACGCATTCTCTGGAAAACTGCCTCCGTGATCTTCTCGGGAAAGAGGATCCGACTGATTCCCATGGACTCTATCTCAACTCCCCAATGAGCCTCCGCAAGGGCCGCTCTCATCCGATGCAGTATGGCGGCCTCTGCCTGGTTCAGATCAGCCTCGTTCTCGGAGATCAACTGATCAAGCCGAAACTCACCCAGAGTGGAACAGGCAGTCCTCAGACGATCCCGAAGGAGACGTTCGGCTTCCTCGGGGGTCCGAAGGCTTCTGAAAAATTCCAGACCATCCACGATCCTCCACGTCAGGTACGCCTGGATGACCACCACCTGCCGGTCAGCGGTTTCCTGCTGCTCAAGACGATCGGGGAGAACACGAAGACGCCTGTCGAAACGATAGATCTTCTGGATAGGCCAGGGAAAGCGCCAAAATAGACCAGCGTCATCTCCCCCCGCGTTTTTCAGATCATCATGATCGGCCTTGCCGAAGGTTGTGACCAAAGCCGTCTCGTTGAACGGTACGGTGAAGGTGACCATGGTCAACACGAGAACAACCACAACGACGCTCCCAACGACGGGGCGTATCCCTCTGAACTTCACCACAACATCACTCCTCCTGTAACTGGGACTCGCCTGCTGTCTCATCATCCAGGGTCGGCAAATACACCGAAGGCGCCAGACCAGACAGTCGGAAGACCAGATCCTCCCGCTCTTTCGGAAGGACATATTTTCTGGCCTTGGGGAGGGTCTCGTCCAACACGTCCAGATAGAGACTCTGACCATAGTACAGCGGCACAGCAGAGAACAGATCGTGTCGTGACAGGAACCTGCCAGCCCGAGCTCCCTCGGTAGCCTCCCGAAGCGCCCGATAACCCACGGCTTCGCTCAGAACTGCCGCCACCGATCCGCCGCTTTCCAGAATCTCCCCGTCAATACGCTGTTTTATCTCGACCAGGTTACCCGAAATCACCCCATCGTCGATGGACTGGATCGCCCGAATCAGATCGGCGGCCTTGGCTCCGTCTCCCACAGTCTCAGTCATACGAAGCACTGCCGCCTGCCGCGCCCACTGAATGGCGGTCTCTCGCTCCTGAAGAGCCGATACCGTTTCCTCAAAATACTCGGCCACGGGTTGAGGAGGATGGACACCGACGATGCCCACGTACTCTACGGCGATACCGAGGCGAGAGCAGAGCGGATCGTTCTGCAACGTTGTACGGATAACCCGGGATACCTCTTCCCGCCCAGGGCCCACGAGAGTATCCACGTCAAATGCAGCAAAGGCACGAGCCGTGACCCGCTCTGCCAGCTGGCGAAACAGGGTAACGACGTCTGCTGCCCATTGAAGAGACGCCAGAGGATCGTCGATCCGATACTCGACGATCACGTCGGCTCCTACAAAGGAGACGGAGGGTAATCTCTCTCCAGCCACAACCTGAGCAACATCGGCTGGAGGAGCCACCGGCAGGTAGAACTCAGACCGAAGACCGTGTTCGTTGGTCCAGAGGATGGGGATTCCCTCTTTGTAGACGGCTCCATCCTCCGAAGTAGGACGGTGGGATCCCACGTGAACTCGACGAAGCCGAGTCACGTCCACTAAAATCGTCGAATCCATGGGCCAAGGTGCCTTGAATCGAAACCCCGGCTGTACGACCATCAAAGGCCGCCCCCATCGAAGAATTACCCCAGCGCTTCCCTGAGGAACCACAACTACCGACGAGAGAGCAGATAATAATAGGATGACCGCAACACCCAGAGGCAACATCATATGTGACAGATGATGGACAAAGCTGCTTCCAGAGAGGTCCACACCAAACTGGTACGCAAAGGCCTCCCGAAGGGTGTGCCCCAACGACGCACGACGACTCAGAAGATCCAGAAGACGAGAACGGTGAAACCACCGAATTTCCCCAGACTCAAGAGGACGAAACCACTCCAGTGCGGAGACCAAAATCACCTCAGCAGCCACGGAGATATTCAGCCATAGGGCCACCCGTTCAGTCCACACGACGAGATCAGGCCGATGGAGCATGACCAGAAGGACCTCAAGGACCAGAAGACAGCCGACCAGAAACGAACCCCGAAGATATCCCAGACAAGGAGACAGAGGACCTTCCTGATCGTCCCCCAAAATTGACTCGAAATACCCCTTGGCCAACCACGCTCCCACGGGGATGAGGCTGGAACAAAAGAGAAGAGCACCAGAGGGAAGGGGCGATACTGGCACCCCGCCAAAATGGCCGAACAGAGCGGACAGAGAAAACAACCCTAAAACTGCAGCGACCAACCCAGCGGTGGAAAACCGCCAATCCACGGAGAAAACCTCTCCGCTATCGATACGGGATAGAGCATAGGTAACGGCCAGCCACGGGATACTTGCCGCCGCCAAAAAAACCACAGGAAGCCAGCCGATTTGTTCCCCACCAAACAGAGCGACAAAACCACCCAGGCCCATCAACATGGTTTGAAAGACAGCCCCGTGGCGGGCCGTCCTCGCCAGACGATCACCGGTCATGAGAGGAGCCCTCCTTAAAACGAACCAATCGAGCTGAATTGAGGACGACGGCCATAGATGCACCACCGTGAAGCAGAGCCGCCATAACAGGGTGAACCCACCCCATAGCTCCAAGGATCATAGCCGAAGCGATAGAGCCGAAAGATATCCAGAGGTTCTGACGAATCACCGCCAAGGTCTCCCGACCAAGCTCAATTACCGCTGGGACCGATGTCACATCGTCATTCATCAGGGCGATTGACGAGGATGAGATAGCCAGATCGCTCCCAGCCGCCCCCATAGCGAATGAGAGATCACCTGCCGACAGGGCAGGCCCGTCGTTGACCCCATCGCCAACTACCGCCACAACAGCTCCCTGTTCCTTCTTCGCGTTGACGAAAGCCATTTTATCTTGAGGGAGCATCTCCGAACAATACTCTCCTATTCCTACGGCCGAGGCAATCCTGGTTACCACAGAATCCCGATCACCCGACAGCAAACTCAGATCATCGATACCCTGACGCCGAATCCGATCCAGCGCCACAACGACATCAGCTTTAGGCCGATCCTCCAGAGCCATGAGTCCAGCATATCGGCCATCCACCCCAACATATAGCAAACTTTGTCCCTGAAATAAAGTAAGATCCAACGAGGGAATTGAAATCCCGGCCTCCTGAAGCCAATCGCGCTGCCCCAACATGACTGATCGACCATTCACCGTCCCCTCAACGCCCTTCCCATGCCGTTCCTGAACATCTGATGCCGAGGGTACCGGCACTCCAAGCTCAGAAACATACCGACACACCGATTTAGCTACCGGATGGGACGATCCCCGCTCTACAGCCGCAGCGACAGCCATAAGCTCCTCCCTGGACCAGGAGAATTCGGGCTCTACTTCTGTAACATGAAGACGTCCTTCCGTCAAAGTCCCCGTTTTATCGAAGACCATGGCGGTCAGACGATCAGCCACCTCAAGGCAAGCCACGTCCTTGATCAGAATTCCCAGACGGGCGGCCACCCCTAAAACAGCGACGACGGCGGTGGGACCAGCCAGAAGAATCGAGCAGGGACATGCCACAACAACCATAGCCACCATCCGATCCAGATCCCGGGTACCAAACAACACGGCCCCGGCTAGAAACAAAACCACCAGGATATACCATCGAATATGCCGATCAATAGTCTGCATGATGGGAGTCTTGGTCGCCTCTGCTTTGGCAATAAGCTGGCGCACCATTCCTATGGTGGTCTGCTCTCCTACAGAGACCACACGACAAATCAAGACCCCCGTGAGATTCACGGTACCCGCAAACAGCGACTCTCCAGGTTCCTTATCCACCGGAAGAGATTCCCCTGTAATGGTCGCCTGATTCACAGAGGACTCACCCTCCAAGACGATACCATCCACTGGAATCCGTTCTCCGGGGCGAACCTGCACCCGATCTCCCGCCTTGAGATTGGACACAGGAATCTGAACCCAATCGTCCCCCTGGGGGACCCAGGCCTCAGGGGAATGGAGGTCCAGCAAATCGGCCAGGCTGTCCTGAGCCCCCTGTGCTGACCGATGTTCCAAAAGGGCAACCATGGCCATGACAAAGGCAATCGTTGCCGATGTCACAAACTGCCCTGAAACGAAGGTAGCGATAACTCCCAATGCGGCCAGCTCGTTCATATCGCTGTGATCAGCGAACAGATCCTTGACGGCGTTGAATACCAACGGTGCCCCCAAAAAAAGAGCCGCCGCCAAAGCAGCCAAAGCGCTTCGAACATCGTCGCCAAAGGCAAACCGAGACAGAAAAGCCGTCAGGAGGAGAGCTCCTCCCAAACCGAGATAGACCGGTCCGCTTGATGAATGATGATGATGTCCCACCATCTCCTTCATAAAGTCATGCGCCATGGGACCCCCCTCTTTCGTTCGTATTGGCATACACTATCCCAAGATATGTGGCCAGTCAACGTACATTGATGAACGGAATTGAACACGATCCGACGGAAACCTTGTTCGGATTTCCAAGCCATGTTATCCTACGGTCAAGACAATTCAAACGATAAAAACGAAAACGGAGGGATGAGGTATGCAGATTGCAGCAGTGATCGCCATCGTCGCACTGGCTGCCTGGCTTTTGGTGAGGCGATTCAGCTCCGTAGTCAAAAACGGAGGCTGTGGATGTGGTTGCGACGACTGCGGAGCGTCCTGTGCCTCGGCCGACTACATCAAAACAGTTAAGCAGGAGGAGAACCAGCAAAAAACAGATTGAAAAATTCACTTGTAACAAAGAGAGGGCAAAACAGGTGCCCTCTCTCGTTATAAACGACACGTTCTCGCTCAGAGAGGAGAAGATAACACCATGGACTGGAGAAGCGTGATCCCCCAGGGGCTGAGAGACACGGAGACAGAACTCTACGTGAACGCAGAGGAAAGTCGGCCCTGGATCGTGGACTGTGCTCTGGGCTCGAGTCCTGTGGGGCCTCCGCCGATCGTCCAGGACCGCTTCGGCCCGTTTTTCGGCGATGATCTGTGGCGCTATACAGCTCCGGCAGACAGGCTGTCTGAACCATTCTGCCAATATTGGGGCAACCTGGTTCACCCTCATGAGCTGGCGTTTGCCAACGGTACGGACACGATTCTGGTGATCCTGGCGAAGGCTCTGGGAGCTCCCGGCGGGCTCGTCTTGGGGCTAGCTCCTCAGTTCACCGACGCGCCAGTCCACTTTCAGCTTTCCGGCTGCGAATTCCGCCCGATCTTCCTCCACGCTCCATCCTATGCTATCGAGATTAAGGACATCCTAGCAGGCCTGGATCGTGATGTCTCTCTCGTATACCTGGACAGGCCGCACAACCCAACGGGACAGCTTATGCCCCTGAATGAGCTGGACCAAGTCATTCAGGCTGCCGAGGAGATGGGCGCTCTGGTTATCGTGGACGAGGCCTACGGCGACTTCGTACCGGAGGATCAATCGTGCCTTCATCTGAACCGATCCAACTTGGTATGTCTTCGAACCTTCTCCAAAGGGTGGGGCATGGCGGGAATCCGAGGAGGCTACGCCGTTTTTCGTTCACCCCTGGCCCGAGAGCTCTATCTCCGGGTCAGTCCTCCTTTCACGGTAGACGCTTTGGCTTTCGCTGCCATCCCCATGGCCCTAAAGGACGCCCCTCGATTTCTTCCTCCCATGCGCCGTGAGGTAGCGTCCATCAAAAGCCGTGTGAGCAGAATCATCGCTGAGACATCGGGGTATTCTATCGCCCATACCCACCCATCAGTGGCTATTATGATGGTAACGGCTTTGGACAAAACCGTGAACCTCTACGATCGACTTATGGATCACGGGATCAAGACGGCCCCCGGATCAGGTTTTCTGGGGATTGGAGATAACTCGGTCCGACTCCGAATTCCCCCGGAGTCGGACCTGGATGACTTCACCCGCTGCTGGACCAGCATGGTGAAATCCTAGCTTATTGCCGAGACACGACTCTCTCTGGAACCTCACAAAGAAAGGGTTCAGTCCAAAAAGGACCGAGCAGCCTGATATCCCTCCTCGATGGCCTCCTCGGCCCGAAAGAACTCCATGAATCGAACGTGCCCCAGTCTGGGGGTAATGAGCAGATCGGGAACGTCGGTTTTCAGACGACTCTCGGTGATAGAGCTCTCCATGATGTTTACTGACGTGACGATAACGTCCACGATATTCGGCGGTTTGGGAGCCCCGTTTCCCTTCTCCCCCACAAGACCCCGGATTTCTTCCAGGATCCGACTTCCCAGAGACGACGGATCTTTCCCCGCAATTGCAGGCCGTTTTCCTCCCCGTCGCCCTTCCTGTTTGCTCTCCACCACGTAGTGGTTCAGGTCCACCCCCACCACAAAGTCGCTCCCCAGTCCTCGAGCGACGTTCACTGGCACGGGGTTGACCAGCCCCCCATCCACCAGCGGAGCCTCGCCCATCATCAGAGGTGTGAAGACCCCTGGCACGGCGATACTGGCACGAACAGCATCGATGACAACCCCCTCGGCCAGGATCACCTCCGATCCATCTCGAAGATCTGTCGCCACCACTGCAAACGGCAAAGGAAGATCCTGAAAGCTCCGGTCACCAAGTATATCCCGAAGAAGCTTGGTGACCTTCTGACCGTCCACCAGCCCCGAGTAGGGAAAAACAACGTCAAAATAGGATAAAAGATTGAAGGGATCCAGCTCTAACAGCAAAGTCTCCAGGTGATCAAGCCCTCCCGAGGCATGGACAGCACCGACAATCGCGCCGATACTGGTTCCCGCGATGGCCGCCACCGGGATATTCTTCTCCTGAAAGGCCCGAAGGATCCCGATATGGGCGCACCCCCGAGCTGCTCCTCCGCCCAGGGCCAGTCCAATGGACCGGCCTTGATCCAGGGCCTCACGCAGTCCTGCGTCCAAGGGATGCTCCTCGCTCCCGAACGATGGCCAGGAGATCGGTCAGAAGAGCCTGTCCTGTCTCCTCACGGCCAGCACCGGGACCGACAATAGTCACGTCCCGAAGGGTGTCCGTACTGTAGGTGATGGCGTTGGTGGCTCCCATGACGCCGGCCAGAGGATGGTCCAAGGGAAGCTCAACGGGAGCAACCGACGCAGCCACGGAGCCATTCCGGCGCTCCACCTGAGCCAGCAGCTTGATCCGTCGTCCTCGGGCTTTTGCCCTCTCGACCTCTGCCCGAGAGACCTGGGCGATACCCTGACGCTTCACCTGGGAGAGGGGCATGGGAGTGCCCATAATAACCGTAGCGATGATCTGAGCCTTGACCGCCGCATCCCACCCATCCACGTCTCCTGACGGATCGGCCTCGGCATAGCCCAAGCTTTTGGCCTCCGCCAAGGCACTCTCGTAGTCTAAGCCCTCCTCCATCCGGCTTAAGATATAGTTGGTGGTTCCGTTGACAATCCCCTGGACCCGTACCACATCGCACCCCGCCATGGATTCCATGGCCAGGTTGATGGACGGAGTGCCACTGAGCAAGGCCCCTTCGAAACGGTAGGCCACACCGTAACTGGAGGCCAGATCCATGAGCTCGGGCAGGGCCACCGAAACTGGTCCCTTGCTGGAGCTGACCACGTGCTTCCCAGACCTGATGGCCCGCCGGATCAAGGAAAGGCCGGGCTCACCTGTTACGAGATCCGTTGGAGTCGTCTCCACCATGACCGAGACGAGATCCCCTGCAAGAAACTCCTCCAGATTCGCCGAAGCAGCATCAACCCCTGACAGGTCACCCCGTTCGTCAAGTGAGGTCAATACCTGTTCCAGGTTCAAACCGTCGGGGTTCCAGAGAGACCCTCGAGATCTGGTGACGATGGCTTTCACCACCGGGGTGAAACTGTACCGTTGAACCAAATCTTCCCCCTTTCGAATCAGTATCCGAGCCAATCCTTGCGCCACGTTTCCAAAACCGACCAAGGCAATACCCCACTCCACGACACACCCTCCTTCCTACACGAGAAGTTCGGCTATCTGAACGGCATTCAGAGCCGCACCCTTGCGGATATTGTCGGACGCCACCCACAGAGACAATCCATTCTCCAAGAATTGGGAGGCCCTTATACGTCCCACATACACGGGGTCCGTCCTCGCTGCACTTATGGCCAAAGGATAGACCGACGAATGAGGATCGTCCCGCAGGATAACTCCGGGTGCTGATCCCAAAATCTCCCGAGCCTGGTCGGGAGAGATAGCCTGATCGAACTGGGCGGTGATCGACAGGGAATGGCCCCGCATGACAGGTACTCTGGTGCAGGTACAGTCTACGCTTAGATCCGGTACGCCCATAATTTTTCGGGACTCGTTCACCATTTTCCACTCTTCGTCGGTAACCCCATCCTCGTCGAAAGTCCCCACCTGAGGGACAGCGTTGAAGGCAATCCTGTGAGGGTAGACCGAGGCCCGCCGGTCGGCAGTATCCGCCTGCCCATCCAGCACGAGGCGGCTCTCCTCTTCAAGCTCTTCCACGGCCTTCCATCCCGACCCCGACACGGACTGAAGAGTCGTAACCACGAAACGCCTTAACCTCGCCGAGCGATGCAGAGGATAGAGGACCATAACAGCGTGGATCGTCGAACAGTTGGGATTGGCGATGATCCCCTTAGACCGATGGACAGCAGAAGCTCCGTTTATCTCGGGCACCACCAAAGGCACATCTGGATCCATCCGCCAGGCCGAACTGTTGTCGATAACCACGGCTCCCCGCTCAGCGGCCACAGGTGCCCAGGTCTTGGACGTGCCTCCTCCGGCAGAAAACAGAGCCACGTCCACCCCATCGAAGCCCTCAGGGGAGACCTCAGCCACGCGCCATTCTCGACCGCAGAAATGCACCGAGCTCCCGGCAGATCGTGCCGAAGCCAAGGGACGAAGTTCGTCCACGGGATACTTTCGAGACTCCAAGGTCGCCAGCATCTCACGCCCCACCAGGCCAGTTGCTCCAAGCACAGCTACGCGCATAGGACGATCCCTCCCTCCAGGAACTTACCGTGAAGCGCCCGAACGGCCTTCACGCTATGAGTCGCCCTGATGACGCAGGTCATCGACAGAGCCGACGACAGAAACATCTCAACGGCCACTCCGATCTCCTCCAACACCGACAGGATCTGACTCGATATTTCCGGGTGATTGACGAGGCCAACCCCTACCACCGATACCCGAGAAAGTCCGTCATCCCAGCTCAGTCCCGAGGCGTTCAGCTCCCGACACACGGCCAGAGTCTCGTCCAGTAAACTCCGCCGGATCAAAAACACCGCCCGCCCCCCCTGAACGACGATCTGGGCCACGATCCCCCGCTCTGATAGAGCCCGAGCCACCCGACAGGGATCGATCGTGTCGTCAAAGGCGACCCGTGCAGCATCGTCATCCTGGCTGACCGCTCGGACAGCCGCCCGTTCCTCCACACAGTCTTTCATAATCCAGGTCCCTTCTTTCTCTTCGTCACTGGACGCAACACAGACGTTCACACCACTTCTGATCGCCATCTCCACGCTACGCGCTTGAAGCACCTGAGCCCCTGCTACAGTCATCTCCAGGCACTCGTCCCATGAGATATAGTCCAACTTTCGAGCCTTTTCAACAACCCGTGGGTCGGCGGTGTAGATACCGTCCACATCGGTGAAAATATAGCAGACATCCGCCTTCACTGCAGCCGCTACAGCAATCGCCGAAAGGTCCGATCCCCCTCGTCCCAGGGTGATAACATCACCAACTTCATCCTGGGCCTGAAACCCCGCAACCACAGGCACCATGCCTTCATTTATGGATCGAAGCAGCCGGTCAGGATCGATGGATCGGATTCGCCCTTCGCAGTGACGTCCTGAGGCCGAGATCCCTGCCTGAGCTCCACTGAAGGACAGGCTCTCCACACCGAGTTCCTGAAGAGCCATAGCAACCAAGGCGATGGATTGCTGCTCGCCCGTGGCCAGAAGCTGATCCAGCTCTCGGAGACATTGCCCACCAGGAGCAGTACGAAGAGCCAACTTCAATAGCCTATCGGTAGTGTCTCCCATGGCTGAGACCACCACTATGACCTGACTCCCCCGCTCCCAAAATCGGCTGATACGGCGAGCCACAGCGGCGATCCTCTCCGGCGAACTCACGGACGAACCACCAAACTTCAGGACAACACGCTCATGCCTGGGATCCATGAGATCTATCCTGATCGTGAAGGGCCGGTGCTGCGACGAACGAAAAACCTCGAGCAACCAAGGCACGGGCGGTACGATTGACTGCATCGTGTTTCAACAGGTAATCCCTCTGAAGCTTGTGCATCCACCCACGAGACAGGATCTCCTGCTTGGACAGAAAATAATCGGTGATCGACGCAGGATCCGACAGAGCTCCTTCTACCTCGGGATCACCTCCCTCATGCTTAGCCGATAAGTTGGACACCGAGGCTGCCAGTTCAAGCAGGTCATCCCGACGACAGTATGGCTGGCGGACAATGTGCCTCCACGGCTCGGTGATATGGTGCTCAATACGGACCGCCGACTCCAAACCCAAAGCTTTACGGATACGGGCTATAGCCAACACGGCAGACACGTCACAGGAATTGGAGAGGTTGAAGCCCACTAGAGGGGTTGAACCATCTTTCCGGGCAAGAAACCGGGCCATCATAAGTGTCCACAGAGCGGCAGCCGGGTTGTCGTTCCCCATAAAGACCGAAATCTTGAACCGAATATCCACCCCCAACCGATAGAGGAGATACCCCAGAAGGACCGTCCCGGAATTCACGTTCAGAACCTCTTGAACCCCATACTGAGTGTAGTACTGCAGAAATTCATCGATCCACCGATAGCCGTAGTCGTTAGGCTGACCGATTCCTCCGAAATACCCCGTAAGTGTTTCAGGGCCACCCAAATGGATATTGGAGCCATCGGTTCCCCGAGTATCCAGAGATTCCACCAGGCTAGCACCCATGATCTTCATAGAGGCTGCCACTGCGGGGAGGTCGCCGTTGTCCTTGACCTGTTCTGCCATATTACGAACTCGGATGAATCGGCCAGGCATCACCTCTCGCTTCTCAAGAGCCTGCTCGGCCTCGGCTATCAACCAGGGAAAGAACTGGAGAGCACTGATCTCGAGGGTAACTGCTCGACGTTCGTCTACGCTCGAATCGGTTTCATCTCGAGACACCGACCGGCAGAACTCGTCCATCGAAACGAAATCCCCCTTATCACGCTGCTCCCTGAGCCACAGGACATCCTTAAGATAAGGAGAGCTCTCGGCATCAAGACGTCCTAAAAGGGAATCCAGGGCCCCAGCTTCCCTGGCTCTCGCGTTGATTTCTTCAGGCGTCCCGTAGGGGGCCATGACCTCCAACAACCGCGAAACAACCGGGTTCGACTCATCAAGTAGATACTCCGAAACAGCCTGCACCGCCACCGGATCAAAAGAAAGACTCTCTCTCATATGTGCTCACTCTCCTGACGATAAGCATACAAAAAAGCCGGATCCCCCTGTAAAGGTGACCCGGCCTGGATGAACGCCTGATGCGTACGTACAGCTACGCGCCGACTCTTCCAGAAGGGTCGCCGAACATGGTAGTGCACGTAGTTACAACCTTGAAACCCCACAGATACGTGGTCACGACGACATCACCTCCTGAAAGTAAAAGACTCTATCGAAACGAATAATAGGAAAGGATACATTACCTTGCACTCTCTGTCAAGCAATTGTCGTTGCTCAGTGTAGGTGTTCAATACATTTGTTACACCGAGGAGGCAAAGACTCCTCGTTCCTTAAATCACGGCGATACAGGATCGGATTCCTGGGAAAACAAAATTTTGATAATTCCATGTTGATCTTCAGGCCCGAAACACTTCAAGTTTTCTCGCAGGACAGTTCTCTTATTGGGAGCATCAAATGGATAGGAAGCATGAGGGATATTTACATCGAGATCAAATGCATAGCTAGTGAATGCTTTGACAATATTGCTACCAGACAGCCCATCACGTGTATCTCCCAATACGTCTGATGCATGAGTCAAAAACATACTTGGTATTCCGTACACTGAAGTTTCCTTTGGAGGTTGACGCAGAGTTCACCGGCGAGTGAAACGACTTGTTGGACGAAATCGTTATGTGAAGAGATCGAATACAAATCTTTTTATACCACAATATTGAAAATTATTTTTATTTTCATAGACATGCCCAGTCGTTCCATTGCATTCTCAAGAAAAGAGGGGGGCATCATGCTGTTTTCAAAAACAGCATGATGCCCCCCTGATTTATTTAGTTATATTTCAATCTTTTTTCTTATTTATTTCACTTCAAACACAAGAGTAGTACCATTAAATAAATTTTCGCAATCGCCATTACCCTTTTCTGTTACCTCACTTTTTAGAAACCATAATCCTTTTTTAAGGGGCTGAAAGTAAAACCTGCCCTGCAAGTCACTCTTTGCATAAGCTGCAAATGCCATATTTACTTTTGAATGATCATAGCCTTCGCCAACTTTTGCATATCCTCCAAAACTCCCGAAAATTTCAGCAAGTTTAGCTGGTTTTCCATCCAAAGTAATTTTAAATTCAAGTAAATTCCCAACCCTTAAATCATTTATGCTATCAAAAAGTGGGGTTATCTCAAGATGTTTACCAAATGCTTTTTTTATAATTTTACTATCTCCGCCATCAACAGAAATTAAAGCCTTGCTTTGCATAGTTGCTATTTCACAATATTTTACTTCCTTTTCAGTATCTTTTCTGGTCTTACCCATTTCCCACTGACCATCACTTGTTTGTATCCAAGCAGTTGGTTTATAAAATGCACTTAGAACATAAGCTCCTTTTTTAAGTTTTTTACCTTCGTAATGATATTTATGTTCTCCTGTTTGTTTTAAAACTATTTCGCCATTTTCGCTTATGACTTTGATAGGAGCAAAAATTTTAACCCTTTCTGGTTTAATTTTTTCTGGATTTGGAAAATCATGCCCATAGATTATATCAGCATTGAAGTTTTTACCATTTTCTCCCCAAACCCACAAATCATGAGCGAAAGCCGATGAGGCAACGAATGTAACCAGTACAACTGCCATGCTTAAAATTATCACATTGATTTTTTTCATGACAATCTCCTTTCATTACATTTTACAAATTTTTTGATGCCACCTCTGAACCCGAACGACATTCTAAGCAAGCATCCACGTGCTACAAAATTTTTTCTTCATACTTTCTCCTCCTTGAAAAAAGATTTTTGTCGAATCGCCCAACGCTGAGGTCAGGAGCGGCGTGATTTTACCCCAGCACTTGGATTAAAAGGACTAGCTGTCGATGTTAATAAATTTCGAAAAATCGTGAACCTCACACTGCCTCTTGAAGTGACTTGTTAGCCATTAGTTTTCACTTTCGTTTATTCTGTAGCAATATTTTCCATCGCCGTTATCGATGACGATAGAATACATGAGCAAATAAACAAATAAAGGGAGTTGAGCATTCTACTTTATTTTTTATTTCAGCTATAGTTTACTATAGCTCGGTATTATTTCTTTAAAAGAGATTTTGTGATTCTATATTGGCGCAAGTAGACCACTTTCACATCTTGTTATAATATTTTAATTTTAATCTATTTTCATGACTTGGATAGCTTGTAACCCTAAAGGAATGAATTTGGAGAAGCTAGAAACTTGAGCGATTCTCGCTTGCTAAGCTTATTCCAAAGGTCGCTCTCCATGCAATTTAATTGTCTAGAAATTCAAACAAACATTTTTTTTGATTATCCTGTGAAACAATTACTAAAAACAACCAATAATTCATGCCTTTAGTATTTATTTACCTGAACCCTCTTCTGTAAGATACTCCACACTCGCAATGAGTAATTTGCCTGAGAGATTGCCAGCAGAATATTGACCCAACGGGCTTTTAAGTCGTACCTCTTCGGTACAAGACATTATTTCTTACCTTCCATGCTTGAAAAATAAAATCCTAATATCTGACAAGTTAATTAGAACTAAAGCGATATCACCATTCTATTTTATACACTTTCCTTCTTTCTCCTTCGCTCTGCACTCATTGTCGAGTTCACCTGTGATAGGCTTGGTATATATGACATCATAATCCGATGTCGGCCAATTGGAACAATTTTTACACCAGTGCCATGTGTCGCTTCCCTTCCTTTTTCGATATTCAACCATAATGAATCTCCTTTCTTAGCCCCATTGAATTTCGTTGGATATGTGCATAGGCTTACACAATACCCAACGTGAAGTCCCCCAGTGGGTGAAACGAGTCCAGTGGAGAAATTCGTTAAAAGCCCCATGCTTTACCATAAAAACAGTACTATGATTGCAAATTTTTAACGCAGAGCCCACCAGCGAGTGTAACGGGTCCGGTGAAACGACTTGTATATTTTTTTACGTAAAATCAACCTGACCATCAGGATTGATAACATATTCAAAGATTAATTCATCTATTGAGTCGCTACGAGTACAGTCTTTTATACTAATGATTTTTATAGCTGCAAAATTACCATAAGAATTTTCAAGGATTACAATTTCACCCTCTTGAGGGGTTCTAGAACGAGATGAAAAGTCATAATCTTTGGCAGATGAGATTTGATTTATTGCAGACACGCCCTTTGCCAAGGCAATAGCTTTGATTGATGCTGGATCATTGTATACATGTATTGACTGATCACTTGCTTTTGACCATTTAGTTTCAAATTTTAGTTCATCGTTACCAATAACGAACAAACCATTATTATTGCTGTAATCGAATGAGTTTCTACCTTTGAGTCTACGATTTGCATATTTCTTAGTTCGTTTA
>PDTB01000010.1 GCA_002748665.1 Dethiosulfovibrio peptidovorans
CAAATATCCAGTCATTAAAGGCCATAGAAACTCCGCCAAAGCTTCGATAAGTTTTGCTAAATCTACTCCAAATATCATTTTATATCCTCAATGGCTAACAGCGCCATATATGGACGTTGTCCATAATACAATCGCACATATCTGGACAAAAAGTCAAGATAACTCTATAATAAGGCAAAAGTACGGTTTTTTCAACTGCTAAATGGCTTTAGTTTGGCCTATAAAAGATTTCCGCGTAGCACTATATTGAGGTGGTCAATATGGAAAAAAGAAGTGCCGCGCAGAAATTCCACCCAAATCCTCGAGCAAAGTTAATGGATCAGGTGCGAGAAGTTTTGCGCTATTACGGGTATGCATACACCACAGAAAAGAGTTATTGTAACTGGATTCTACGCTATATCCGATTCTATGGTGGAAGAACACATCCTAAAGAGATGGGAGCTCATGAAATCGAGCGGTTTCTTTCTTATCTTGCCAGCAAGGAGAAAGTTTCTAAATCCACTCAAAGTCAGGCACTTAATGCCTTGGTGTTTCTTTACAAGAAAGTTCTGGATATTCATCTTGCTGATGATATCGCCCCCTTACGAAGCAAAAAGCAACGGCGGGTTCCCACGGTCATGTCTCAAAATGAGGTGCAGCGTTTATTTGCAGTAATGGAAGGAAAGCACGCTTTTATGGCCAAGCTGATTTATGGGGGAGGGCTTCGCCTTATGGAATGTGTCCGAATGCGGATTCATGATGTTGATTTTGACCAGGGGCTCCTTTTTATTCGTGATGGTAAAGGTGGTAAGGATAGAACAACATTACTGGCAAAAAACCTTCAAGAGGAATGTCGTTATTGGATTCAGCGTTCTGAGATGATGTATCAAAAAGACCTGCAAGAAGGATTTGGTGAGGTGTATATTCCCGAGGCACTTGCCAGGAAATATCCACAAGCCTCAAAAAGTTTGGGCTGGCAATGGCTTTTTCCTGCCCAGAGTCGTTCCCGGGATCCTCGCAGTGGAAAAGAGAGGCGACACCATGTCGATGAATCAGGCTTGCAAAAAGCCCTGAAGCGGGCGGTTGTTAAGGCTGAAATCAGGAAGAGAGTCAGCTGTCACACTCTGCGGCACAGTTTTGCCACCCATATGCTTGAGAATGGAGTCACTATCAGAGTTCTCCAGGAATTACTTGGTCATGCTGATGTGAAAACAACAGAGATATATACCCACGTTCTCAATCAAGATATCCGAAACCTGAAAAGCCCCCTAGATATCATCACGTAAATCTCAAGAATCGGTACCATTTCTTTACCCAATATACTTGACCAGAGAACGACTCTCAATGCGATATTTTTGTAGATATCCTCAGTTTTTTATCGTGTTATCGCTCCCGTTAAGTACTTAGAGGCTGGCATTTGTTTTCCTTACCTACCAAGACTAGAACCTGTATTAACGGCTACTCTATTCCACAACAATGGCTTGAGGCGAAAGCTCTCACTGTGAAAGGCAAAAGTTTTGAAAAGTTGCGCCGGGTCAATATGCTGAATATCATCAAGCTTACCGGAGAGCTTCTCGTCCCCCATCTCCATTGAGCCCAGCTCACCGAGATGCCCATGCAGCACGCCATAAAGATACCTCGACAAAACAACGGCCACGGTTTTTCTATTTGTACTCACGGAGATCTCTGTTGATCTCGCTACCTATCATTTAAGAAAGCCTTGTCCGGAATATTTTCAATGTTTACGCACTCTTTAAAAAACCGATGTGCCAGCATACTTCTTTTGCCACAGGCTACCCGGCAGACTACAAAATCCCCAGATCATCTCCCTATCAGGAGCTTCTCCCTTCACTCATCATCATGATGAGAGCTCTTGATGTCTTCACGAAAGGATTTTAGCCAAGAAGGGGGCTGTAATTCGATTCAATTCTTGGATGATTTTCCCTGAGTTTTCGTGTAGAATCTATGCGAGATGTTTTTCGCCGGGGGATGTCCTCCCGGACGTATTGAGGAGGTTGGTACCTATGACAGCGATCGAGACCAAAGAATTCTGTAAGCTCATGAAAGGCGATGCTTTTCTCCTGGACGTTCAGACATCGGACGACTACGCAGAGGCTCACATCAAGGACGCCTTCAATATTCCTGCTGCGGACGTGGCGGACTGCACCGACGATCTGCCCTCAGACCAGAAGATTTTGGTGGTCTGCAAGGACGGAGAGACCTCTCCATCCGTCGTCGAGACCCTGAATTCAAAGGGGTTTGACGCCGGCTTCCTCAAGGGAGGAATCGAAAAAGGCTGGGTTGCTTTCAAGCTTCCCACGGTGCATTCCTGCGCCACCTGAGGCTAAAGTTTTTAGGGCCCCCAGGCTGGGGGTCCATCATTTCGTCTGAGACCCAATATGTGGGTCGGTTGTCGAGGGGTACGGTTATCCGAACCCCTCGTGTCGTGGTAGTCCATGTTTTTTCGGACGTTTCTTTAAGGAGGTTATTATCCCTATGTCACGCGTCGCCATCAAAGGTTCCGCCTACTGTCTTCAGCACACCCCCGAACTGGGGCTTCACTATGGAAATACACCCTACGTAGAGCGCCACACTCACGGAGAGACCGAGTATCTGAAAGCCCTTCCCAAGCATATTCAAAGTTTTGATGAAGCCACGAGCTATGCCCCCAACATGGCCTATATCGGCACCCTTCCTCTGGAGGAGCTGGAGAAACAGGCCACTCCCATGTACGAAAACCGGATTTCTGGAGCCAACCGGACTGGATCCTTCGGTGAGATCACCCCTGAGGACGAGTTTCTTGGTCTTATGGACATCTGCGATGTTTTCGATCTGGTATGGTTGGAAAAGGGCTTTGCTGCCTCAATTCGAGAAAAACTGGCAAACCACGATATGGTCACCGAGTCCATGATGGGACGTCTGGAGGCCGGCCGTGAGATAGCCGAGATCGAGGCCGAATGTGACGAAAAACACGGTGGTCTTCCTCTCTACCTGAACGGCTCGGTGGTAGGCTGTGTTCGGCGGGGGCACGAGGTGGACGAGAACCTGAGCGCCCACGTTCTGATGGAGAACATCGCCAGTAAAACGAGCTCGGTCATCGCATTTCTCTATCTTCTGAAGAACTCCGGGATGAACCCCTCCGAGGTGGATTTCGTCATCGAATGCTCCGAAGAGGGAGCGGGTGATATGTGCCAGAGGGCAGGGGGAAACTTCGCCAAGGCCATCGCCGAGATTGTCGGCTGCTCCAACGCCAGCGGCTGCGATGTTCGGGGCTTCTGTGCCGGTCCGGTGAACGCCATGATAGCTGGCGCCTCCCAAGTAGCCGCAGGAACTCGCTCCAACGTGGTTGTTCTGGCTGGCGGTGCCGTGCCCAAGCTGTACATGAACAGCAAGGATCACGTAAAGAAGGACATGCCCGCTCTTGAGGACTGCCTGGGCAGTTTTGCCGTCCTTATCACTCCCTGTGACGGAACAAGCCCGGAAATGCGCCTGGACGCCATAGGCAAACACTCCGTTGGCGCGGGAGCCTCTCCCCAGGCCGTGACTCAGGCCCTGACCTGGGAGCCTCTCCAGAAGGTTGGCCTTGGTCTGGGCGATGTTGACAAGTTCGGCGCCGAGCTTCATATCCCGGAGATCACCCTGCCCGCAGGAGCGGGAGACGTGCCTCTGGCGAACATCAAGATGATCGCTGCTCTGGCGGTTATGAAGAAGTCCATCGAGAAAGCCGATATGATGACCTTCGTCAAGGATAAGGGGCTTCCGGGCTTCGCCCACACTCAGGGACATATCCCCGCCGGTGCGCCCTTCATCGGCCACGCTGTACAATGGATCGCCGATGGAAAGATCAAGAGAGCCATGATCATCGGAAAGGGTAGCCTCTTCCTGGCTCGCCTCACCAACTTGGCTGACGGAGCCTCCTTCCTCATCGAGGCCCCAGCTGCTGCCTCGGCGACCGCGGTCAGCAAGGACGACGTGAAGAGCATCCTTCTGGAGGCCCTCTCCGAGATCTCCGACTCCCTGACGAAGTAGCAGGAGGTGGAGAACCATGTCTGACGTTAAAAAACTCATCGGTCAAGCCCTTTCGGAGCTTGTGGACGCCGCTAAAACCGGCGGTCCCAGGGTTTCCGTGGGGCTTATGGCTACCGGAAGCGAGCATGGACCTGAGGAGCTCGCCAGGGGCGGACGTCTGGCCCAGCAGCAGAATCCGGGAGTTCAGGTGGTCATGATCGGTCCCAAGTTCTCGGGCTACGACGACCTGAAGTGGATCGAGACCGACGATTGCGATGCCGACGTGGCCAAGGCAATGGAGGCAGCTATCGACGACGGAACCATCGCCGGAGCTGTGGCCCTCCATTACCCCTTCCCCATGGGCGTCACTACCATCGGTCGGGTCCTCACGCCCGCCAAGGGCAAGGATATGATCGTGGCATCCTCCACGGGCACCTCAGCTATCAATCGGGTCGAGGCTATGATCAGAAATACCATCTATGGCATAGCGACAGCTAAAGCCATGGGTATCGCGAATCCCACGGTGGGCATCCTGAACGTTGAAGGCGCACAGCTGGTATTCAAAGCCCTTAACAAACTGAAGACTGGCGGCTACCCCGTTACCTTCGGAGAGAGCCTTCGGGCTGACGGTGGATCGCTGCTTCGGGGAAACGATATCCTGGCTGGTGCAGTCGATATCTGTGTCTGCGATACCCTGACGGGAAACGTGTTGATGAAGATGTTCTCGTCCTTCAACACGGGTGGCTCCTATGAGGCTTTAGGCTGGGGCTACGGTCCCTCCGCTGGCGAGGGCTGGAACAAAATCATATCCATCATATCCCGGGCCTCCGGGGCCCCAGTTATCGCCAACGCCGTGGCCTACAACGCCGCTGTTGCCCGTGGAAATCATTCGGCTATGGTTGCCGACGAGGTGGCCATCGCAAAGAGAGCTGGCCTGGACAAGATTATCCAGGGAGTCCTCCCCAAACCCGAGTGTTCCGAGGAGGTTGCCGCTCCACCGGTGGAGCCCACCGACGAGGAGATTCACGGCGTCGACGTTCTCTCCATCGAGGACGCCGTTCGAGAGCTCTGGAAAAACAAGATCTACGCCGAGTCCTCCATGGGTTGCACCGGGCCAGTGGTCAAGATTCCTGGCAAGCACATGGACCAGGCGAAAGAGCTTTTGGCGGCCGCTGGATACCTGTGATTTGAGACCAAGACAAGAAAAAGGAGCGAACGGTATCGTTCGCTCCTTTTTCTTACAGGTGAGCAGACGGGGGAATCAACGTCGTTTCCCGTCGCTGTTTCGCCAGAAAAGCCTGAGAGGCACCCCGTCATAATCCCCAAGTTTTCTGAGCTGGTTCACCATGTGGTTGTGAAACCCCTTGGTTACAATCTCCCGATCGTTCACAAAAAAGACAAAGGTAGGGGGCGCTACGTCAGCCTGGGTGCAGTAGTAGATCCGAAGCAGTTTGCCCCTCTTGTCGGACGGAAGTCGTTCGAAGGCCAGAACGTCACGAAGAAGACCGTTCAGCTTGGTGGTCGCGACTCTGCCTCTACGCCGCTGGGACACCTCTATGACCGCATCGGTGAGTTTGGCACCCAGCCCCCGGCCGGTTTTTGCCGAGGAGAATATCAGCGGAGCATGACCCACGAAGGAGAGTTCCTCCCGGACGTGGTCCCTTTTCTCGTCGCCCAGTCGTTCGCTCATCCCCTTGAGGAGATCCCATTTGTTCATCACCAGAACGATGCCTTTGCCCCGCTCTACCACTGCGGAAGCCAGTTTTTTGTCCTGATCGGTCACCCCTTCTGCCCCGTCCATAACGAGCAGGGAGACGTCGCAGCGATCAAGACTTTCCATAGTCCGAACAAAGGAGTAGTATTCGATGTCGTCCTTAAAGCGGCTTTTTCGACGAAGCCCGGCCGTGTCGATGAGTCTCATTCTGATGCCATCGTCCAGCATCAGCAGCGAGTCGATGGAGTCCCGAGTGGTCCCGGGGACATCACTGACCAGGGATCGGTTCTCTCCCAACAGGTGGTTCAGGATACTGGATTTGCCTACGTTGGGACGGCCGACCAAGGCCACCCTGATCTCGTCCTCTTCTTCCTCCGGCCTAGCCTTTTCAGGAAGGAGCTCGACGATGCGCTCCATCAGGTCGTCCACACCACGGGCGTGGATGGCGCTGACACCCACCACGTCCGAAAAGCCCAAAGCGTAGGCGTCGTAGACAAGCTCGTCGAACTTCATGTCGTCCAGCTTGTTCACAACGACGATCACCGGCTTAGGCGCGCCTTTTCGGACAACCATCGCTATGTCCTCGTCCATCCAGGTGATCCCCTCCCGACCGTCGATGGTCAAGAGGATAAGGTCGCTTTCCTCCATGGCTTGAAGGATCTGCTCCTTCATGCCCTCCATGATGGGGTCCTCATCCCGAAGAAGCAGTCCTCCGGTATCCACCAGATAGAATTTTTCATCGCGCCACTCGACATCGCCGTACAGGCGATCCCGAGTCACCCCGGGGACGTCGTCCACTATAGCCCGACGCTCTCCGATCATCCGGTTAAACAGGGACGATTTGCCCACGTTCGGACGTCCGACGATGGTCACTATTGCCATGTATATCCTCTCCTTAATCGGTCCAGACGGTCACCTTCGGATAGACTTTTGATCCTATAGCGAACCGTGACGCCATGACGTTTCTCAGCCGGCCCAATCCCGGCGTGGCCACCCAGAGGCGGTCCTCTCCGGGATCAGGGTCCATGACGTCCAGAGATGTTCCGGCAGCTTCAGCAGCCAGGTTGGCCTTATGATCCGCCAGGTCGGTAATCTCAACGAGGTAGCGGTACGGCGGCAGTTCGAGTTCCCGGCGTTCTGCCAGCTCGTTTTTCCAGAAGGCCTCCCAGCCCAATCGAAGGGCAGACTGCCACCCTTTGCCGGGGCGACGGCTTTGAAGTAATACGGTCCGGTTTTCTGGATTATGCCCCCGCCAACAGGATTCACACACTATGGAGTAGGCCCGCCACCTCGCATCGTGGTCGGGTCGCCAGGACTCGCCATCTCCATCGATCCAGCAGACCAGGTCCACGATAGACAGGTCGCACAGTTCGAGCGCTCGTCTGGTTCCAAGGACGAGACCGCCTTCTTTCAGGGCTTTGATCCGTTCTCGTCTTTGTGCGATCCCTCTCGGGTCTTCGGCAGTCCAGAGCAGCATCGTTTTTCCTGATACCACAGCTTGAGCTATCGGAACCAGGGCTTCCAGACCCGGCCGACGGCCCGTGATCACCGCTCCACCGCAACAGGGACAGACGTCACTCCATGATTCTTCCCGTCCGCACCGAAGACATCGGACTCTGCCGTGACGGAGTCCCATGGAGCCACCGCAGAGACACTGAAGGGGACGTCCACAGTCATCACACCGAAGATCTCCAAGATAGCTTTTCCGATCCAGCAGCCAGAGAGCCACGCCGCCCCGGCTTACCGTCTCCACCGTTCGAGAGAGAGCTCCTTCCGACAGATGGAGTCCGTCGGACGCTCCATCGATCGCTGCCTCGTGGGCCCGGTTCACGTCGATCAGGACAAGCCGAGCACCTGGCTTCCGTCGTTCCTCTTTGGGTGCAATCTCCCGCATGACCCGAGATGAGGGGAGTCGCCCTCCCAGAAGGAGCTCAGCACCCCACTCCCGAGCCATCCTGGACAGGACACTTCGAGCATGGAGTTTAGGATGACGCTGGAGCCTGTAGGCATCGTTGCTCTCCTCCTCTATGATCACGACATCAGGACAAAGGGGAGCCGCCATCACGCCAGGGCCTCCCACGACAAAACGGACCAGCCCGTCCCGACAGGCAAGCCACGCCTTTCGTCTGGTCGTTCCATTTCCCCGAGGCCACAGGAGTCCCCCAGAGATCCCTGAGCGTTCCAAATCCTTGAAAAACGCTTTGGCCCGTTCGATTTCGGGAAAGGCGACCACAGCTCGGCAGTCGGGATCGATCAAGTAAGTTTTATACCGTTCAAGGCGATCGTCATCGAGCCACCTATAGCAGGTATTGACGGAGAAGCGTCCCTTACGCTCATTCATCTTCTGAGATTGAAGCGGTGGAACGGCCTCCCCCTTAAGGACGGAGCCAGGCAGCATGACGGACAGAGCCAAACCAACCCCGCAGAGAAAAGAGCGCCCCACCCACTGGGTGAGTTGCCAAATAGGAAGGGAGATCACCGGACGTTCGTCCAAAACATCCAAAATCGGACGAACTTGTGCCTCAGGCCACGAAGAGATCGAATCGCCTCCCAGGACGAAGCCAACCCGAACGCCCCGTCCCACGGGAACCCGAACCCGAGTTCCTGGCTCAAGGGGTAGAGACGACCGATATGTGAGATTAGACCACCACGGGCCTGGAACAACGACCTCGGCAAACCAAGTCACGATCAATCATCGTTTCGAAGAGCCAAAACCCGATCCCAGATTCCACGAGCCACCAGGTTCTTGGGCCCTTCGACCTCGGTGGTCCTTCCGAAACGATCATAGAGGCTGACCCGATTGGTATCGCAACCAAAGCCACTTCCGGGTTTGGTCAGGTCGTTGGCCACGATCAGGTCGAGATTCTTACTTCGAAGCTTCTTCTCAGCATTTGCTTGAAGGTCGTCGGTCTCGGCAGCAAAGCCCACCAGAATCTGATCCCGAGCCTTCATAGCTCCCAGTTCCGCAGCGATATCGGGATTCTGGACCATCGCAAGGGTCATCTCCGACCGTCCCTCCCGTTTGATCTTGCGCTCTGATCGTGAAGGGAACCGATAATCTCCCACAGCGGCGGCCTTGACCATGACATTGCTAGCGGCCATACTACGAACACAGGCATCTCTCATCTCCAAAGCCGTCGCAACCTGAACGACACGGACGCCCCGGGGCGACGGCAGAGAGACCGGACCGGAGATCAACGTCACAGAGGCACCTCGATACCAAGCGTCCTGAGCCAGGGCATAGCCCATTTTCCCGGTACTCGGGTTAGAGATGAACCGGACCGGATCCAGATATTCCCTGGTGGGACCAGCGGTTACGGTCACGGTCATTCCAGCCATATCCTGGTGAGTGAGCACCCGACGGACTTCGTGAACAACGCCGTCCACCTCGGGCAGACGACCGGCTCCCTGATACCCACAGGCCAGATCGCCGTCGTCGGGGTCGATAACCCTGTACCCCATGTCCCGAAGAAGCGCCAGATTGCGAACCGTCGCTCCATGATGGAGCATGTTCACGTTCATAGCGGGGAAAACCACCACCGGCGCCCGCGTCGCCAAAAGTATTCCGTCCATGAGGTGCTTCCCATGACCTGCGGCCAGACGGGCGGCGCTCTCAGCTGTACACGGTGCCACGACCACGGCGTCGGCCCACTCAGCGAGGTGAATATGAGGAATGCTCCCGGTCTCGTGGTTCAGGTAGTCCCCATCGCCCCAGACCCGATTTTTCGAGAGGGTTGCCAAGACCATAGGACTGACAAAAGCTCGAGCGCTTTCGGTCAATACCACGATGACCTCCCAAGCCGACTGGACAAAACCCCTCACGATGTGAGGGGTTTTGTATGCAGCGATACCACCGGAAATACAGAGAAGAATTCTAGGAGGCCGATTCGGGCTCATCATCAGACTCATCATGCTCAACCGGGGTAATTCGTTCGTTGGGCACCTGACCGTCTACGGTAATGGTCAGATCGTTGTACTCCAACTCAGATAAGGCCATAGAGATGACCTTTTCAGCCTTGCCGCTCTCTGCAGTACCCCGGCTCCTTTTGTCCTCGCTGAGAGCCCTCGCCCGAGCGGCGACGACAGTTGTGAGTAAATATTTGTTAGATATCCCTGAGTTTTGTTGAATCCTGTCGATGTCAAAAAATTTCATCTGTACGCTCGCTCCCTCTTTAGGATCTGCCAGCCCGACAGGCCATGATGATCGTCTCCAGCTCGGAGACCGCTCGTTCCAAGTCGTCGTTGACCACCACGTGGTCATAGCGATTGGAGTACTCAATCTCTTCCAGAGCATTCTGAAGCCGGAGAGCGATGGTACCCTCGTCCTCCGAGGCTCGTTCTCTGAGACGACGTTCCAGTTCCTGAGAGGACGGCGGCTTCAGGAACACCGATACCGTCTGAGGACACTTCTCCAGGACCTGCAGAGCACCCTGAACGTCGATCTCAAGCACTACATCATAACCTTGAGCAAGCTCCCGACTTACGTCGTCCAATAACGTGCCGTAATAGTTGCCATGAACCTGTGCCCACTCCAGAAAACGACCGTCATCGATCAGACGCAAAAACTCAACATCGTCCATAAATCTGTAGTCAACCCCATCCTGCTCCCCAACACGAGGAGCTCGAGTGGTACATGATATGGAAAAACTCAACCCTGACACCCGCCGGAAAAGCTCTTTTCGAACGGTGCCCTTACCGGCGCCGCTAGGCCCCGAGAGAACCACCAAGGTTCCCCACCGATCATTCATCGACGGCGTCCCCAGAAAAACGATGCACGATGGTCTCGGGCTGGATGGCCGAGAGAATGACGTGGTTACTGTCGGTCACTAAAATAGCTCTGGTCTTTCGCCCTTGGGTAGCATCCACCAGACGGCCGTTCTCCCGGGCCTCTTCCTTCAACCTCTTCATCGGAGCCGACGCCGGGTGGACAATGCTCACAACCCGTTCAGCCACCACCATATTGCCGAAACCTATGTGAACCAACGTCTGCGCCATCGACGATCACTCCACGTTCTGAACCTGCTCCCGAATACGCTCCAGGATCGTTTTCCCCTCAACGACAAGCCACCGAACATACGCGTCGGCGACCTTCGAGCCCATGGTGTTAATCTCCCGATTCATCTCCTGAAGCAGAAAATCCAGCTTCCTTCCCCGAGAGCCGCCGCCGTTCAACAGGTTGACGAATTGTCTGAGGTGGCTCTCTGTTCTGGAGATCTCCTCGGAGATATCCCATTTATCCGCAATGACGGTGAGCTCCTGAGCCAGACGCCCCTCGTCCAAAGAGCAGGCATACCTCTCTGCCGCAGCCTGTACCCGATCCCTCAGGCCTTCGAACGCAGCGTCAGCTCCGTCTCGCCACTTGTCTCCTATCTGACGAAGTACAACCGAATAGTTATCCAGAAGTCCCGAGATGTGGCTCATCAAGGCCTCCCCTTCAGTCTCCCTCATTGCGATCAGTTCGTCCAGTCCACGATCAAGGAGTGGCATGACGACAGGAGACACCCGCTCCTGAAGAGTAGCCCCCGATAGGGGAGATTCCACGACGCCGGGTAAACTCAGAAATCCGTCGATCGCGATAGGCTCCTGAACGCCAGGAACTGCCGCATCTTGAACCTGACGTACGTACCCCCGAAGGGTTTCAGTGTTGATACATCCCATTCGAGCCTCCGATGTCCAGGCCAGATCAACTCGAACCTGAACCTTGCCTCGACTCAACCGTTTGCGAATTGCTCTCTGGATAAGAGGCTCCTCAGAGGACAACTCCCGACCAGTCTTCACAAAGATCTCCAGATATCTCGAGTTCACCGACGACAGTTCAATGGTGAGAGTTCCCCAGTCCTGATCCTTCGAAACCCGACTAAATCCTGTCATGCTCGTCAACACGTTTGGAGAATCCTCCTTCACAAGACTCTCTCGCAACAAAAAACCTGTCCTCAATTGCGAGACGACAAAAAAAGCGGGGCCTCCAGTTCCCCTGCCAGGAACCTGAGCCGCCACTCCCTCGACGGGCTTCACTATCGCCATCAAGACCCCTTGAAGATTGTCAGACAGCGTCCTCCATGGCATGAAGTGAGCGGCTAAGTTCCTGGAGAAAGGCCGCTCTGGCTTCTTTAGGTCGAGCACCAGCGAAGAGTTGGGGATCTAAAGGAGCTCCAAATCGGACGGAGACAGGATTCCAGCGAATAAAAGTCGCTCCTATAGGCATTGCCTTAAATGTTCCGGCAATGTAGGCCGGTACCACAAGCGCTCCTGTTTTGAGAGCCAAGAGAGCGACTCCACCTTCAAGGGGTTTGAGGCAACCGTCCTCGGAGCGCCCTCCTTCAGGAAAGAGAAGAACCGACTCCCCTTCCTCCAAGAGCTGAAGGAAGGATTTCAAAGCACCACCAGCACTCTGAGAGGTCTGACGACTTACCGGTATAGCTCCCAAAATACCGATAAGCCATGCAAAGAGACGAGAACCCTGAAATAACTCTGCCTTGGCCAGGTATCTCAGTCTTTGGGGATACGCAGCCCCCATCACCACAGGATCTAAGTTACTGCAGTGATTGGCCACCATGATAATCGGTCTGGTTCTTGGGATATTGCTGCGTCCTCGAATCGAAAGCCGATTATGCACCAAAAGAAACAGCCAACAGAATCTTCGAACGAGCTGATACACAAGAGCCCTACCCATGGGAGACCTCCAGAGCCAGGCTTACGATTACTTGAACGACCTGATCAACACTCAGATTTGACGAATCCACGACCACAGCATCCTCAGCTTTCCGAAGGGGCGCACAAGCCCGTTCCCGGTCAGCTAAGTCTCGTCGCTTCATATCCTCGAGTACCGACTCAAAAGAGAGATCGTCCCCCTTGGCTTTTAACTCCTCCCAACGACGACGAGCTCGTATGTCCTCAGATGCAGTGAGAAATATCTTCAACGGGGCGAGAGGAAAAACCACAGTTCCCATATCACGACCATCGGCAACGAGGCCTCCGTTGAGTGTCTGCTCCCTTTGAATATCCAAAAGTTTTTCCCGAACGGCGGGCAAAGCCGAATAGGCCGAAGCCAACCGACCAACATGAGGGGTTCTAATGAGGTCTGAAGCATCCTGAGCATCGACAAAGACCCTGTTCTCCGAGAGAGTCACCGATATAGACCGCAGCGACGACAAAAGGACATCGCTCTCCTCGGGGAGGACGCCTTGAGCATCCAAGGAATAAGCTAGGGCCCGATACAGGGCCCCCGTGTCCATGTAGGGTATCCCTAAAGCGAGCGCGACTTTTTTAGCTACAGTACTCTTGCCGGCACCGGCAGGACCGTCCACGGTGACGACCAGATTGTGCAATAGCATGGGCGAGACCACTACGCCTCCAGGAGCTCCATCTCCTCGGAGACCTTGTCCATAATGTCCACCAGCTCGGACAGATGTTGCTCAGCGGAGTCCGCCAACCCCAATCGGGCCAGAGCCTCCTCCGAGACAGAATACTGAAGCCCGTCGGCACCGCCACTCACGCCCAGCATAAGGATCATTGAGTTCGCCACGTGGATGATGTCTACTATGCCTCTATACGCTGAGAGCTCTTCGGGCAGCTCCTCGGGAGTATACTGATACTCAACAGCCACCTTGTGAGACTCAGGCAAATTCCATTTATCCACCAACATTCCACCGACTTGGGCATGATCAAAGCCTAGTACCATGCGCTCGGCCTCCACGAAAGGAAGCTTATCGGTATCCACAATGCGGACGATGATCTGATACCCAAATTTGATGTAATCGTTCAGGACGATTTTCCCTATAGCATGAAGCATTCCAGCGATATAGGCTTCCTCTGGCGGACAAACCTTCGTCAGTTCTGCAATGTATTGAGCTGCGTAGGCCACACTGAGAGAATGCCTCCAAAGATCGCCCCGTTCCAGAGCATACCCAGTGAAGGCGTTGTTCATTCGTTGATAAAGAGTGGCTGCAATGACCAGGTTTTTGATAGTTTTATACCCAAGCAGAGCCACTGCTTCCTGGATGTTTGAGATCCGTCGAGAGACCCCATAAAAGGCCGAATTCGCTAACTTTAAGGTACGAATCACAAGTCCTTGATCTTTGGACAAGATAGCAGCCACGTTTTGGGCACTGCTGTCTGGATTATCCAACATCTTCAAGGTCTCTAGCACAAATTGAGGGAAAGATTTGACTTCCTTCAGCCGGCTGAGAATACGATTCTGTATCAGCTCTCTGGTTCGTTCATCCATGCACCCATCTCCTGCCTTGAACTTAGACCGTTCCTCCATGGCGTATGGCGTTCCATAAACGCTGGAGATCCATTACACGATATCCCCCTGGTTGCACTCCCTGCATCTCCATTGTACCAATTTTTCTCCGAAACAGGCGATGAACAGAGAGAGAAAAAAACTCAGCCATCCGTCGGATCTCACGGTTCACACCGTCCTGAAGAACAATAGAGAGCCACAAGCCAAAGGGATCTCTGTCCATAACCTCCAAAGCACGAGGCCGAATAAGACGATTATCCAAGACGATACCCTCTCTCCAACGACAAAGGGTATCGCTGTCGGGCTTTCGATTCAAAAGGACCTCGTAGGTTTTATCATACCCTGAACTGGGGTGAATAAGCGAGTGACAAAAGTCACCATCGTTGGTAATAATCAGGAGACCCTCGCTGTCCATATCCAAACGTCCCACAGGATAAAGACGAAGGGCCCTCAGATCTGGTGCAAGGATATCGATGACCGTCGGGTTGAATTTGTCCCAAACGGCACAGGCCACTCCTCTGGGTTTATTCATAACCACGTATACAGAAGACTCAAAAGCCACAGCCTGACAGTCGACTTCCACCAAATCAGCAGAGGAAATATCTCGAGCCGGATCAAAAACCACCTCACCGTTAAGTCGAACACGACCAGCCTGAAGGACTTTTTCTGCTCCCCGTCGGGAGGCAATCCCACAACGAGCCAGATACCGATTAAGCCTCACAAAACCCCTTCTCCTCTTCGTGGTGGAGTTCATCGATCTCTGCGATAGTGGGCAGATCTGAGATAGCCCCTAGGTCGAAAGTTCTGAGAAAGGCCTCGGTGGTTCGATAAAGCAAAGGAGAACCCGTTCCTCTCTTTCGACCGGCGATTCGGATCAAGCCATGACCGAGAAGAGTCTCAATAACCCTATCACATCGTACTCCCCGGATTTCTTCTATATCCGATCTGGTCGTAGGTTGATTGTACGCTACAACAGCCAATGTTTCCAGAGCAGCCTTGCTCAGGCGTACTTGCTCTCTCTCGTGGACTTCCGTAAATCGCTCAACGGCGTCAGCGACCTCAAGTACAGTACACAGGAACCAGGCACCACCAAGAAAAATCAACTCTATACCATGACCGTGCTTCTCGTACCGATCAGCCAAGAGTCGAAGTCCTTCTAGCACCTGATCCTGATCGACACCCACAGCCGCTGCCAGAGCCTCTACCGTAGCTCCGTCGGACGCTACAAAAAGGACAGCCTCAAGACGACGCAATACATCAATCTCGATATTATTGGGGTATAACGAGCACTTCTCCAAAACGTTCCTCCTGAATCAGACGAACTCGATCCCGACGAGAAAGCTCCAGAAGAGCCAGAATCGTTACCACCAACGTAGAAACCGAGGGATAGCCCCCGAGAAGGTTTGAAAGAGGGATTCCATCTTGGGGCAAACGAGACAAAACCCACTCCATACGCCGCTCTACCTGGTTTTCATCGGGAATGGGTTCGGGAATTCCGGTCAAGGGAGTATCCCAACCATCATCCAAACTTTCGGAATCACCAATGAACTTGGCCCGTACCAACGTCCACCAAGTCATCGACAAGGAGTATAGATCACCGAGATCGTAAGTAGGAGGCAAGGGATGAGGAGTACGAAAGGCCCGCAACGCCCCCCGAGCCCGGAGATCCTGAAGAACCAATGCAGCCTTTCTATACGGCCGATAGCGGGTCAGGAGCGCCTCAAGATCAATCTCAGGCGGTTCCTCCTCAAGTATTTCCTCAGATTCGGTACTCACTCTTGGCATAAGGGCCAGGGCTTTTTCGAGAACCAAACGGGCCGCCTGCACCAAAAAATTGGCAACGACGTCGATAGGGAATTCTCCCCTCCGAGCATGGTACTCACCGTACACTCGAACGACGTGGGCTACGCTGACTCTTGACGCCTCAATCTCCCGGCTCTCCAGCATATGACATAGGAGGTCCAGAGGCCCGGAAAACCCCTCTATGTCGATCTGGATCGCTCGAGTATCCCTCGGAATCAACCTACCGTGGAGACCGGTTTCGGTGGAAGACCTATGGCACTCCACACGGCGTCCATGGTCTCTCTGGCGACGGTTCGAGCCTTCCGGGCGCCTTCCCAGAGAAGCTCGTCCAAGGTCTCTTGATGAGCTTCGTACCATGTCCGCCGCTCCCAGATTGGGATCATCGTAGCCACCACGTGTTCTTTCAAGGCCTTCTTACACTGGACGCAGCCAATAGAGCCAGCTCGGCAGCACGTGGCCAGTTCCTCTTTTTGTTCATCGTCGTCATTGAAGACTTTGTGAATGTCCCAGACCGGACACTTCGTCGGCTCTCCCGGGTCGGTTTTTCTCTGCCTAGCCGGATCGGTCATCATAGTACGGAGCTTGTCCCACATCTCTTTCTCCGTATCGGCAATGTTAATGCTATTGCCGTAGGACTTACTCATCTTCCGCCCATCAGTCCCCGGAACTTTAGGGGTTGGGGTGAGTAGAATATCGGGTTCAGGGAACACTTCATTATAAAAGTTGTTGAAGCGCCGAGCGATCTCCCGGGTAATCTCAAGGTGGGCCGTTTGGTCCTCCCCCACAGGGACTACCGACGACCGATAGAGCAGGATATCAGCCGCCATGAGCACTGGATATCCTAAAAAGCCAAAAGTACTCAGGTCTTTATTCTGAATATTTACAATCTGTTCTTTATATGTAGGGTTCCTCTGAAGCCAGCCCAAAGGGGTTATCATCCCCAGAGCCAAAGCCAGTTCGGCGTGTTCCGGCACGTGGGATTGAACGAAGATCGTTGACTTTTCGGGATCAAGCCCCACAGCCAACCAGTCGAGAAAGACCTCCCTACAATTACCCAAGATCACCGAGCTATCGGCATAATCGGACATCATAGCATGCCAATCCACAATGCCGTAGAAACAGCTGTACTGCTCATCGTCCTGGAGTTTGATCCAGTTTGTTAAAGCCCCCGCCATATGACCGAGATGCAGCTTCCCCGTGGGGCGCATTCCGCTGAATGTCCTCAAACCCATAAAGACAGCACAACCCCTTCCTTCCCGTCCCCCCTCAGAGGACACATCCACCCATATCCGGCTTTTCCAGAAGGATCACATCCAATCCCGTCGCCTGTCGAACACAACCCCTTAGAGAGTCCATAGACGCCCATTCCATCTCTCCATGATCTACGACTATGACCGCCAGCCCTGACAGAACCGCATCCTGGAGATCATGGTACTTCATGTCCGCCGTCACGTACAGATCCGCTCCAGTGTTCAGAGCCTCTCTCCAGAGCTCTCCCCCCGATCCACCGCATAGAGCCATGGACGAAACCGAACGAGAGGCTCCGTACACCCGCGCCCACGTCAGACCCCATCGATCTTTGAGCATCTCAGCAACGGCGAGAGGCGACGATGACTGAAAAGAGACGACGGCTCCTGTGCCCCAGCCCTTCCCCAACAACAGCGGACGAGGAGAATTTTGAGTACAGGCCTGAACCAGAGACACGTTGGTTCCGACCGGGGAGTTATCCCAGCTTGTATGACAAGAGACCGCCGTCATTCCTCGCTCCACAAGTTCATACAAGGCCGCTGCGGTGGGAAGTTCGGGATCCAAAAACCGCAGTGGAGAAAAGATAAGAGGGTGATGAGTCAACAGACAGTCACATCCTTGATCTGCAGCCTGGCGGACTGCCTCCACCGTCGGATCCAGGGCCACTGCAACCCGGTGGATCTCTCCAGAACGGGAACGAACGCTTACCCCTCCGTTATCCCAGTCCTCAGCCCAGTCCAACGAAGCGAAGGGTTCCAGAGACAGAAGAAAATCACGGATCTGCACGGACATCTCCCCCTTCTCGATATAACACGGTTCCCTTAAGAAAAAAGCCGCTCCCGAAGGAACGGCTTGAGGTCGTGGTGGGCCCACCAGGACTTGAACCTGGAACCTTCCGGTTATGAGCCGGTGGCTCTGACCAGTTGAGCTATAGGCCCAAAGAGAAATTTATTATACTCGCTCACCCTGCCTTCTTCAAGAGAGGGCTCACCTTTCAATCTATGCTCAAAACAAGGGACCTTAGCTTATTCCACGGTCCTTATCGATGATACGTTCATCGGAACATCTCTGAACCAACGCCCCGTTCGGTGCATTTGTCCCTACCGACAGAGACATGTATACAAGGGATCCTCTCACAAAGAAGCATTCTATACCAGCGTCGTGTCATCGTCAATGTCGTTGCAAACGTTCACGACATCCATACCCGGGGACCTTGGCCTGAGATGTCCAAACGAAGCAAGGCCGAGTAGTTCTTTACAGCCTTCGTTGGGGGATCCAGAGCTACGAGGAACACTCCTATCCCCACCAGTTCGGCCTTAAACTCGTGGACCATAAGAGACATACCCGAGGCAGTGCCCCCTCCTCTCATGAAATCGTCGATGACCAGAACCCGACACCCTTGACCCAAGACCTTTGTGCCCATGTACATGGCCCGAACATCGCCGGTCTGGGTAGCAAAATGGACACAGACCGCTGGCCCGTCGCTAGCTCGATTTCTAAAACGGCAGACAGCTAAAGGAACCCCCAGAGCCTGAGCCGCAAATATACCTAAAGGGATTCCTTTCACCTCGCTGGTCACCACGACGTCGGGGTGAGTCCCGTAGAAGTCTGATGCCAGAATAAGCCCTAATGTACGAGCATATTCCGGGTTAAACAGAATGTCACTGTAATAAATGAGACCACTGGGAAGAAGACGGATGTCCTTGGAGAGTTCCCGTGCCAAGCCATCCAAAAAGTCCTCCCGTCTCTCAGGAGAAACCGCAGGGACAAAGGCAGCACCGCCAGCTCGTCCCCGATCAACCCGAATACGCCCCAATCCCTCAGAGACGATCGAGTCCTCTATGATCGAGATATCCTCGCTGACTACCGTTTTTGACACGGTAAAGTCATCAGCCAAAGCTGTCACAGAAAAGGGATGCGCCGGATTACTCAGGAAACGAGCGGTCATCTTCAACAATCGACTAATACGTTGTCCCTTCATAGCATCCCCTCACTCCATGACCAAGAGCCTTTCAACCCCGTTCAATCTATGAAGAGGAAGCAACTGTTCCTTGGAGAAGCTTCCTTGAGAATAGAGACCAAATACAGCACTCCCACTCCCACTCAATCCCCAGGCAAGGGCCCCCGATGCCTCAAGTCCGGAAAAGAGCTCGTGGTAACCGCTGTGAATCTGGGAAAGAGGGGGAAGAAAATCGTTGGGGAGCAAGCCCACCGGCTCGTTCTTTCTAAGTCTTTCTACAACTGAGTAAGCCTCCGTCTCAGCCTCTGTTTGAGAGAGAGCCCAACATGAACCGTAGTATTTGTCCAAAAGAGCGTAGGCTCGATACGTCTTAGAACGCCACCGGGGAACGAGCAGTAAACACGAGAAGGCCAAGGGAGGCATAGGGCATACGTCCTCTCCAATACCTGAGATCAAGGCCAAATCGTGATCGCCAGCCAGAAAAGGGAGGTCCGCCCCGACCTCCGTCAAGTGCTTCGGACAAACCGGGCAATCATAGCATAATTGAGCCCATCGAAACAGCGCAGCTCCATTACCTGAACCACAACCCAGGCCGGTTCCAGGAGGGACGTTCTTGGTAAGGACTATCTTGAGGGGAGGAACAGGCACACCTCGAGCTCGCAAGAGTTCCAGAACTTTCCAGACGATGTTTCGACCTCGAATCCGAATATTACAAGAGACCTCCCGATCCACGCTGCCCGGAGGGAGAGTGCCTATGCTCATGGACTCGATTCTAGGAAGACGGCAAAAAACCGAGACTACACTATGGTATCCGTCCTGACGACGGCCAACGACACGAAGGGTGAGGTTGATCTTGCCGCAACTGGGTACGACGATATTCATGGTTTACGAAAGGTTATAGAAGACTCCAAGGCTCAGAGGAAGTCGTCCGAGACGGCGTTATCGTTCACTAATTGAATCGAGACCTCTTTGGTCAGCAATTCAGCATAGCTAAAGGAGACCTTGCTATGCTGGGACTCGACGTACAGGGTGAACAACCGGGGATACGTCTCAAGGATCACCCCTCGACGTTCCTCGGTCTTTCGACGGCCTTTCGTTGCCCGATACCGGACGGTATTGCCCTTGTGGCGAGCGACTTTCTGGCGGATACTCTGGATAGACGGGGGCATTCGAGTCCTCCTTTTTCATTTATGCATGCAAGACTATAATACCTCATTGAGCAAAAAAATTCAAGTTTTTTAACCATGAATGTCATTGCTCAGTGCAGATATTCAACACGTCCGTTACACAGAGAAGGCAAAAACACCTCGTTTCTGACGTTGGGTCGAGACAGAATCGAATTCCTGAGAAAACAAAATGGCGAACCTGAACATTCTCTCTCCTGCTGAGGGAGGGGGTGAATAAATCATTCAGTAAAGCTCCCCATTCTTAAACATGGACAGCGTTATAATGAATTTTATATTTTAGTAGTTTTCTCAGAGAATAGAGACTCGGGAGGAATGTACCATAGAAGCTTCGCATAGAGGACACGACATTTCGGATAGAGTCTGGAAGTTACTGGAACATCATCTGCCCGGCAGAAAGGGACCGTTGTGAGGCAAGGCTCGAGATACCCGTCTTTTTATTAACATGGTTTTCTGGATTCTCCGTACTGGCGCCTCGTGGCGAGACCTCCCTTCCAACTATGAGGACTGTACCCATCGCCGCTTCTGCCGCTAAAAGCTCGTTGTCGATCCTGATTTTGAATGGCTCATGATTGATGCCTCTCACAGAAAAGTGCATCCGCACGCATCGGGAGCAAGAGGTGGCAATCAGGCGATGAGCCGTTGGACGTGGATGCGCAGAGAAACCGTAAGGAGCGGCATGAGTATAAGAAGCATCTCTACGAATTTCGTCATCTGAATAGAGAACGCTTTTTTGCATTTGAAACGTTGGCGCGGTATAGCTACGAGATACGCAAAGAATGCGCATCTTTTGTAGCTGCGGTGCAAATTCGTTGTTTGGCCCTGTAGGCAAATATCTCGTGACGACACTATCTAAGAGCTCTCTCCAAAGCTAAAATATTGGGCGAACATAAGCTTCTGCGGCAACGGGAACGGTACAGGGACCGCTCTTGAAGCATTGTCCATGATAGCGATGGCACCCTTGTCTGCTACAAGGGGTTCTGGAGCATAAAAATAAGTACAGATCCGTTTCCCTGTTGACGGGAAAGCTACAATAAGACATGCCTATTCCGCATGAGGAGACGGTTATACGTTTTCACTGTTCTGCTTTGTCACGTTATCTCAAAGCAGCAACTCTGACTTTGCCCCAAATACAGCACAAAACCCCGTCGTTGACGGGGTTTTGTCATGTCTTGTCAATATCAGAGATAGGGTTAAATATTGAAATGGCGGAGAGGGTGGGATTCGAACCCACGGTACCTTACGGCACACCTGCTCTCCAAGCAAGCACCTTCGACCACTCGGACACCCCTCCATATCAACGCAAGAGATTCTAGCACGTTTTATGCTCTCGTGCAAGAACTTACTCTCCTTCTCCCATGACAACATCGCGCCATTCGGAAGCGTTAAGCGAACAGGCTCGTCCCCGTCCTCGTCTTTTAGCTTCGTACAGCCCGTCATCTGCAACTTTGATCAGGTTCTCGACACTCGCCAGCTCCCTGTTCAGAGAAGCATTCATGAATGCCAGCCCACAAGACAGAGTCACGACGACTGGTATTCCGTTGAAATCAAACGGTTCTTTTCCCAAAAGATCATAGAATCGCGTAATTAGTTTAGTTGTCAGAAGCTCATCGCATTTTGGAAGGATAAAGAGAAATTCGTCGCCACCGTATCGACCGATGTGCCCAAAACCGCCCAAAAGTTTCTCAAAGAGGTTCCCCAATTTTTGCAGGACAAAATCTCCAGCTTGATGACCGTAGGTGTCGTTGATCATCTTGAAATGATCCACATCACAAATACCGACAACCAGAGGATTGCCTTTCGAACGACATAACCTCAAAGTTCGATCCAAAGAGACTAGAATCGAACTACGGTTCAATATTCCCGTGAGAGAATCAATCCTTGACAACCGGGCGATATCCTCTTTTTGTCGCAAGACTTTACGATACGCATCTAACAACCGAAGCCCCACTCGAATACGAGCCTTCAATTCCTCCGAGTGAAAGGGTTTTGCGACAAAATCGTCAGCCCCAGAGCACAGACCGTGGACCAGGGCCTCCTCACCTTTCATGGAAGTTGTCATAAAAATATAACAGTACCAAAGATCTTCTCTATCAGAGTGTTTTCGAACCTCAGCACAGATCTCGGGACCATCCATTCCGGGCATAACCCAATCAAGAAAAACCATATTCGGCCTCTGTTCAAGGATATACTTGAGGGCCTCGTCACCACGGGAACAATAGTCCACAACCAGCCTGTACTCACCCAGGACAACGGGTTCCAAAGCATCGACCAGAATCCGCCGCTCTAGCCGGGAATCGTTGGCAATCATGACTTTAAAAGGCAACTCAGTCGAAATGTCCTCCATGAACGTCACCCCTTTCGCCAAAGAACACGAGCTTTCCAGCAACGAGAGGGCAACAGAACAGCTTTCAAGCGGCTAATTCTACTGAGTCCTTATAACTATCATTTGAGGCTGATCAGACTTGGGAACAGACGCCATACTGGGATCTGGAGCAAGAACTTCGTATTTGTCTGGAGAAGATGGAGATGGCAGATACACCGAAACCGACGACGCCACTTTGGAGTCATCGCCGCTTTGAGGCGCAACAGGCTCGACTACAGGCTTAGGCTCCACTAAAGGTTTTGGATTACCATGAATAATTATTTTTTTATTTATCTCAGGTTCTTTTTTATTTTTTTGTTTGGGCTGGGATTTAGTCTTTGCGTTAGACTTCACTCGAGCCCTTTTAGGCTGAGTCTTAACCTTCGTTTTTGAACTTACCATCGGTGTACTGAGAACAGGAGACAAGTTCGACTGTCCTGACTCAACCACCGATTCGGTCATAGGCCAAGAGGCTGTCTGAGGCATTATAAGAACGGCCGTAGAGGGTAGAGACGACGTTTGAGGAACTGCGACAGTGGCGGCAGAAGAAGAAGTAACAGGATTAACAAGCGTCTCAGACACAGCAATATCGCCACGACAGGTACAGGGCACATACACCCAATGCCCATCGATATCCCGAACGACCGGGTACCCATCAGCGGTGAGGCCATATGCACCGGGGCAATCCTGAGCGACCGCCAAGGATACATAATTGTTATCATAGTCGGGTTTGGAAATCAGCAGCGGGACTGCCCCACTCAGGGCACAGGCCTGAGAGGTCAACATGACGATACCAACGACGCCTCCGAAGAGTTTCAAGATAGATACAGACTTGAACATAACAGATCACAGATTGATAGGAGCGACACGCCCCATCCACATATACCCCCACAGAGGGGCTTGAGCGGCCAGTATAGCTGTATCTCCATCGTTCCAGAGAAAACCGTTTTGATGGGCCATACAGGTCAGAGCATAGACGTTACGTTTTAACGTCGCCGCTGGAGATTCACCAGCTTTCGTACGCATCTGATACCAACTTTGCCCAGTCCAGGCATACAGAACTGCAGGTTTATCGCCCTTCCATGCCAGAGGAATTCTGGGACGGTTCAGCACCGCCATACGATCTACAACACGATTCCAACCAGCCACAGATGTGAAGTATGTGTTCGTAAGCCAACGAGGCATAGGGCTTCCTGCGCATACAGAGACTGGAGTGGTACTGGCTGTATTCACAACACCATGGGAGACGACATTATTGACAGGGGTCAGCTGTGGAACTGCGGTAGGAACAACAGATCCCACAACATAAGAGGAAGGGTACCAACCGCCACACCCGTTGGGAAGTCCGTATACCCAACGTCCCTCCAACTGAGACACGGGATATCCGTCATAGGTGACAAACCATCCTGCAGGCATGTTATAGGGACGATAC
>PDTB01000011.1 GCA_002748665.1 Dethiosulfovibrio peptidovorans
CGGCAAAAAGGCCTTCTGATACTGACGTGCCTCTTCCCTATACTCTTCAGACAAAGGCGCCATCGATAAACCACAGTTCCCAACGATTGAGGTCGTCACTCCTTGCATAATGTAACTCTCGACATCGGGGAAACATCGAACACCTTGATCTACGTGATTGTGAAGATCGATAAAACCAGGAGAGACGACTAATCCTTCAGCAGATATGTCGACTTCAGCTGACTGATCAGCAAGGTCACCTATAAACACGATGCGATCTCCCTGTATCCCTATATCAGCTTTAAACACAGGGTTCCCTGTACCGTCACAGATGTGCCCTGAACGGATGATTGTGTCAAAAGACATATTCATACACACACCTTCCAAGCATCACCACGCCCCAACTATCTTAGATCCTAATACAAGAGAAGGAAGCCAGCACGACAGCGCCGGAATGAATGTCGTCAAAAGCAACGTGGGGATCCCCACAAAGAACAGGAACCTCATCATTATTGGGACAAGCTCCTGATACGAGACACCTGATAGTCGAGACCCAACAAAAATAGACATCGCAAAAGGAGGTGTTACAACACCCAGACCAATATTTGTAATCACAATAGCTCCCAAATGAACTAAATTTACGTCGAGCTCTTTCATGAGAGGAAGAATCAACGGTATGCCTAAAATCAATACCGGCACTCCCTCCAGGAACATGCCAAGCAGAAGGAAAAACAAATTAAGCGCGATGAGTATCATCACCTTACTGCTGAAGAACCCTAACATGCCTCGAGCGATCTCCTGTGCGAGGCCAGCGCGAATAAGATAACGGGCGAGAACTGTTCCTCCTCCAATCAATACCGCAATGACACCGATAGAGATAAGAGAGGAAAACGTCGCCTTTTTAAAATTCGCTAAGTTCAGCTCCCTGTACACGAAAATGCCGACAAAAATACAATAAACGACCGCTAACGCTCCCGCTTCTCCTGGAGTGCAGAGCCCTCCGTATATCCCCACCAAAATAATGGCCGGACACCCCAAAGCTGGCAAAGCTGCTTTTGTCGAGCCCCAAAGCTCCTTCCATCTTCCCCTACGATCCTTCGGTTTCTCGATGCTCATATCTGGATTTTCACTAAAATACTTAGGGCAAAGAAAGTAGTTCAACACGGCATAGCCAAAAGCGAGGATCAGACCAGGTATGACCGTAGCCAAAAACAAAGCGGTCACAGATTGCTGCGCTAATAAGCAATAAATCATCGCAGGAACACTGGGAGGAATAAGGTACCCTAAAAAGCTTGAAGAACACAAAACAGCCGTTGTATATCTACGCTCATATCCATACCGCTCAAGCCGTGGTACCAGGAGAGGTATCAAAGCAGAGATGCAGGGAACAGAGGACCCCGTTAGAGCTCCCATAAAAAGCGTCGCGATGATTCCGACCAGCTCCATTCCCCCGCGAATATGACCGACCAGAGCATACGAAAAACGAACAATACGGTCTGCCAACCCCGCGTCAGAAATTAAACTCCCACCATAGACAAAGAAAGCAATGGCCATGAGCGTAGGGCTGAAAATCGCATGATAAAAAGAGCCGGCAATGAAGGCATTACTCATCCCATCTATGAAAAGCCCCAAAAACGGCCCTATAAAAAACACCCAAACGACAGGGACCCCCAGCATAAGTCCTACTAAAAAAACACAGAGGCAAGCAATAACCCCAACACTCATCAGACCTTCTCCTTCCCTCGAAACCGAATCGAGCAGGCTGCTTGCCAGCAATTTACGGCAAGGTGCAAGGCGGAGATCAGGAACATAAAGAACAGACCCTCTATAAGCCAGCTTGCGTTAAACCAGGAGCATAACGCTCCCCACTCAGGATAGCGATAGGCCTTTAATGCGTACTTTGAAAAGATACTCAGCAAGAATATCAACACAATAAGGCTTATGACTTCAATAAAAAAGTCAAGGAACTTCCCTGGTGTTTTATTACGCTCAGAGAAGATCCCTGGCAAAATATCAACACTTGTATGAGATCCTTCTCGTGTCGTGATAACTATGCTGAGCAAGACAGTTATAAAAAACACATACGAGAGAAATTCTCCAATCCAGATAATTTCAATATGCAGCCAGTATCTATTGAGTATCTGGAAAATGGTTGCAAACGTACAAAACACTAATCCCACAGCACACAACACATTCTCAAGAGTCCGCAACAACCTCATGAATCTACAAAATACAGACAAAAAGAAACACCCCTTTCGACAGAGACTTTGTTTATCTTTTAATAAATCCCACAAGAAAAGGCGGCTCGTATCACGCACCACTGCCCCTATCCATCTTCAGAATGCCATCCTTACAAGCCTGATAAAGCAGGAACACAAAAGAAAATCTGTGCCGAACATACACGCTTTCCGTGATTTTCGAGAAACGATCAGAGCAGTAAGGCCAGACAAAACCATTCGATCAGACAACGCAGCAAAACTGAACAGCCCCCAATAAAGAGCAAATAAGAAAGCTGCCCTTTTAGAGCTATAATTATCGTTTAGCACTGGGCAGCTTCTCTCAGATCAGGCCTTTTACAGGAGCCTCTCCTGTCCAAAAACTTCAGACGTACCGTCTCACGTAAGAAACGGAGAAATGCGGAGACACTCCTGCAGAACAGACCTTACAGTGCGCTTATCGTAAACTAGCAAGTCGCGTACTACTTTCTTTTTAAGATTACTTTACGAAGACTTTTTCGCTGCTTTTTGCTCGATACAACGACGGTGAATCTCATTGAGCTCATTCAAGATTTCTTTGCTCTTATTCTGTCCCGGCCAATGCTTCTCCAGCCACGGATCACATAGTTCTTTCCAAATGGCTGGCATGTTGGCTTTTTCGCGCCACATTTCACGTTCCTCATCCGATATTTTAGTAATAGTAAATCCTGACATAGCCTCAAGTTTTTTCCTGTACTCATCCTCTTTAGCTTCATGCAAGTCATTAAGATACTGTTCCGCTTCTGCACCAGCCTTTAAAATGGCCTTCTGATACTCCGGCTTCAACTCATTCCACAGATCCATGTTGATAACGACGTTATTCGCATCCCAAACTAACAAATTATGAGTATAATGCTTTAAAACTTCACATTGACGCTCATCAACAAGAGAAGGCAACATTGTCCAACAACCATCAACAACTCCTCGCGAGAGGGCTGTATAAATTTCACTCCAGGGCAGATTCTCCATCAACATACCAGTGCCTGAGCCCATATTCTCCAGACAACGAACCGCTGCCGTGGAAGACGAGACGCGCAACTTTAAGTTCTTAAGGTCAGAGGGGGTACGAAGAGGACGAACGTTATTGGCAAGCCCATAGGCTCCCTGAGAGCAGCTGAACAACAGCTTACAATTGACCTCTCCCCAAGCAACATCCATCAACTTATAGATAATCCCATCCGGATACGCATAAGCGATTCTCGCCTCATCGAAAGAACCGATCGTCCAAGGCATCCAGTTCAACATTCCGCCAGGAATGAGGTTTACGTAAGGGGAAAGAGCCGAAACCTCGATACTCCCGTCGCGCACGCCATGAAATGACTCATCATGAGTCCCCAGAAGCCCGCCCATGTATAGTTTGATCTCGATATCTCCGTTTGTATACTCAGAGACTTTATCACAAAACATTTTGTATCCTTTTTCCGACACAGGACGTGACCAGGGGCATGCAAAAGACCACGTATACTTTGGAGCTGCAAAAGCAGCCGACGACAAAGACATAAAAGTAAGACTCATAATAATTGACAAAACAAAGTGCTTTACATAGCGTTTCATAATGTTGTCCTCCCTCACTAGTCTAATGAAACACCCGAAAACGACTACCCTTATGGGGCACTTCTGCGCCACTGCATTATACCGAATTATTATACTTGATTCTAGTCCACTAAAACAGGAGGGGAATAAATGAAAGGGTTAATTTAATATAAACACCAAAACCAAGAAACTGACTTATTATTAAAAAGTTAGTTTTAGCAAATCTCTAAAATACAAATTGCACTCTCGTGCTTAAACTTAAGGTTAAAGCGTCTCAGGACTCCGGGAGAACAGAAGACCCATCGATCTTACAACGCGAAATCAGTATCTTTTTATTATAATTAATAAAATGTCTTTCTGATTCGCTTCTTCTCTACACACTCTCCCCAGAACAAATTCGAATCGATCTGGACGCTCCGATGCGAGAGGCGCCGGCCTCCATCATTCTGAGGGCGTCCTCCCTCGTTCGGATTCCGCCCGATGCCTTAACACCGACATTCCCCCCCACAACCTTTCGTATGAGAGCCACATCCTCCACTGTGGCACCGCCGCTGGAAAATCCCGTGGAGGTCTTGACGAAATCCGCTCCTGCCTGAACAGCTGCCCGAGCACCTCGAACTTTCTCGTCGTCGGTGAGAAGGCAGGTCTCCAGAATTACTTTGAGCAGAGCATCCGCCTTCAGGACCGCCTTAACGGCAGCGATATCATCACGAACGTATTCATCGTCACCGGCCTTGAGTCTGCCGATGTTGATGACCATGTCGATCTCCTGAGCACCGTTCTCCAGGGCGTCTTTTGCCTCAAACGCCTTGACGGCCGACGAGGTCGCTCCCAAGGGGAAGCCCACAACGGTGCAGACCTTCACCAGCGAGCCCTCAAGCTCATGGGCTGCCAGAGAAACGTAGGAACCGTTGACGCAGACCGATGCAAAGCTCCACTCACGAGCCTCGGAGCAGAGGTCTTGAATCTCCTTGGGAGTGCTTTCGGCCTTTAACAAGGTATGATCAATCATTGAGGCTAATTTTTCATTTTGCATGGCTATCGTTCCATCCTTTCTCATTTCAAACTCTGCGAACAGATTTTTGGCTTAGATTGAGTTCGCCGTGATATGTGGAATCCATCAGAAAATCGAGAGAGAGGCTCGATATACCTGTTCCGAATACGGAGTTCAGGAACAAAAATCCATGACGCTGTGTATCCTGTAGCACCCGCAAGAATAATCTGGCTATGGTCCCCGCGATACACCCCTACCTCTCTCGAAGCGCCTCGTTCACGTAGCGTCGGAACGTGTCCAGAAAATATTCGATGATCCGTTTCCGACGGATCTTGATCTCCCCCGTCACGGACATCCCAGGGAGCAGGGGGACTCTCTTCCCCTCGACGACATAGTGATCCCGGGACGTCTCCAGCAGAGCCTGATAGATCAGGCCGCGCTTCTCGTCCTCCTTCGCCTCCGTCGCAACGGACTTCACGCGTCCCTCCAGGGTGCCATACTTCTGGAAGCTGAAGGTCTCCACCTTGATCTCGGCGTCCTGCCCCGAACAGACAAACCCGATGTCCCGGTTCTCCACCCAGACCTCGAACTCTATACCCCCGCCCGCCGGAACGATCAGCATCAACGGCTGCGCAGGTGTGACCACGGCACCCAGCGTGTGGATCTCCAGCTGCTGCACCACACCGTCGATGGGCGCAGTTATCCGGCTCAGACGATTTTTCTCCTTTGCCTTGACCAATTCTTCCTCCACCACATGAAGCTGTTTACGGTCCTCCACGATCCGTGCGGATATCTCGGAGAGCCATTCGCTCTCAACCTTTTTCAGTTCCATATTGCTCTCCACAACGGTGTGTTGGTTCCGGTCGACCTCCGCCTGCTGGGAAAGAAGATCCTGCCTGACCTCAATCTCCTTCTGCAGGTACGTCTGGTGTTCCAGCAGCGATACCGTACCATCTGACGCGAGCTCCTCTGTCTTCTTCCGCTGTTCAGTTACTATCGGAAGGAGGGCAGCGTATTTGTCGTATTGCCGCTTCGAATTCTGGAGCGCGGCCTCGGCCATCAGCGCCTGTTGTTTCAGGACATTGATCCGGGACCGGAACTCCAGCTGTCGCGTACGGGAAAGCTCCTGTTGATGCAGGACGATCTCAGGATCCCAGCTGCCTTCTGGTGGCACGAAGGGCTCGCCATCACGGTCGGCGAAGAGCCGCGCCAGGTCCAGGGCGTAAAAATCCCGCTCCTTCGTCAAGCGCACCATGTCGGCCTCCGTGATCACCGTGTCCAGCTCAATCAGCACATCGCCCTCGCGAACGGGCGAGCCATTCGCCACATTCAATCTTCGGACGATCCCCTTGTCCTCCGCCTGCACTATTTTAGTGTAGCCGGATGGGATAACCTTGCCAGGAGCCACGGCGACCTCGTCCACCGTGCCAACGATCGACCAGGCCAGGGCAATCAGAAAGAAGGAGACCACGATCCACAATAGAGCTCGCCCGATAGGAGACGGAGGACTTTCCACAATCTCCAGGGCCGCTGGAAGGAATTCCAGTTCCTCGCGCCCCCAGCCCTCGACCATGCGTTTCGGACATCCCTTGCCCCCGTTTCCATTCTTGCTGTCCTTCCGCGATCCAAACATGACGCCTCCCTCAATCAACCGTACCGAAAACTACTGTGTATCGCCCAGCAGGGCCTGCTGCCGGTACAGGGAGCTGTAGAGCCCCCCCTTCTTCAGCAGCTCATCGTGTGTGCCCCGCTCGACGATACGCCCCTTATCCATCGCCAGGATGGTATCCGCCATGCGCACCGTAGAGAGCCGGTGCGCGATGATGAACACCGTCCGACCCCGGCAGATACTGCGCAGGTTCTGCTGGATAATCCGCTCCGACTCGTAATCCAGAGCACTCGTCGCCTCGTCGAAAATAAGGATACGCGGATCGGTCATCAGCGTCCGCGCTATCGCGATACGCTGACGCTGCCCTCCCGAAAGGGAGGAACCGCGCTCTCCAACCGGCGTGTCGTACCCATCTGGAAGTTCCAGGATGAAGTCGTGAGCTCCTGCCAGCCTCGCTGCGGCGGCAACCCGCTCCAAGGGAGCTGACGTATCCACCACGGCGATATTATCCCTCACACTCCCGTTGAAGAGAAAATTCTCCTGCAACACCACGCCAATCTGACGCCTGAGCCATACGGGGTCGACCTGCGCGAGGTCGACCCCGTCCACAAGCAAGCGGCCCTGAGCGGGGACGTAGAAGCGTTGCACCAGTTTGGTCAGCGTACTCTTCCCTGATCCCGAACGGCCTACGATACCCACCGTCGTACCCGGCTCAACAATCAGATCAATGTCGTCCAGTATGGGCGGTCCGTCCAGCCGATACCGGAACCCCACGTGATTGAATTCAATCCGCCCCCTGATCCGCCCCAGCGAACTACGGCCCGGTGAACTATCCGGCTCCGCCGGGAAGTTCAGCACATCACCAAGCCGTTCTATAGAGAGCCGTACCTGCTGAAAATCTTGCCATAGCGTCGCCAGACGTAATATAGGCTCCGTCACCCGGCCGGAGAGCATCTGAAACGCGATGAGCTGACCGACCGTGAACTCCCCCTGCATCACCATTCGGGCCCCGAACCACAGAATGGCGAGGGTTGACGTTTTCTGGATCAGGTGTGCCGTACTGCCCGCAAGGCTGCTCAGAAACCCCGCACGAAAAGAGGAACGAACGTAATTCGCGAGCAACCCCTCCCAACGGTGATTCAGCTGCGGCTCAATAGCCAGGCTCTTGACGGTCTGGACGCCTGTTACCATCTCAACGAGGTACGACTGAGACTCCGCGTTACACGCGAACTTCCTGTTCAGACGTTCCCGAATGATCGGCGTCACCACCACAGAGAGCGCGATGAACAACGGCAGCGCCGCAAGCGAGATCAGCGTCAGCTTGGGGCTATAGAAGAACATCACGGCCACGAACACGACCGTGAAGATCAGGTCCAGAACCACCGTCAGTGCCGTGCCCGTGATGAAGGAACGAATCGTCTCCAGCTCCCGGACCCGCGCTATGGTCGTGCCAACCGTGCGGGCCTCGAAGTACGGCAGTGGCAGCGCCAGAAGATGTTTGAAGAGCTTGGCACCCAGAATGACATCCACACGATTCGTCGTGTGGGAAAACAGATAGGTTCGGGTCACGCTCAGGATCATCTCGAAGATGTTGATGACAAACAGACCCAGTACGAGCACATCCAGAGTGGACAGCCCTTTATGGATCAGCACCTTGTCGATGATCACCTGAGAAAAGAGCGGAGTGATCAGCCCGAAAGTCTGAAGGAAGAAGGATCCGACAAAGACCTCGCCCAGGTGCCGCCTGAAGCGCAGAATCACCGGCAGGAACCATCCAATACTGAATTTCCTGCCCAGCTCCGAGAAAGAGAAACGACGCGCCAGAGGAATGGCGTCCCCCTCCCATACCGTGCCCAGCTGTTCGAAGCTCCAGACGAAGGGGGTGCGCTCCGCGACACGGAGCAGCATGACCCGTCCCTTCCCGGTTTCGGCGTCAGCTGCCGCCTCCGCCCTCAGAAAGATCAGAACGTTCCCGTCAGGAAGGAGAAGCAGCGAAGGCTGCGGCAGTCTGTCGAGCTTATCTGGAGAGGTCGTCAGTCTCTTCGCCTTGAGCCCGATTCTCTTCGCCGCACGCAGGAGGATGAGAGGAATAGAGCCAGGCTCACGAGAGGGGAACGCACGACACAGGCTCTCGGGATCGGCCGGAAGGCCCACGATGCGTGCTGCCGTCGCCAGGGCGATCAGGGCATTCTCCACCAGGGATCTGAAACCGGAGGAAGCGGGGTCCTCTGACTCCGCTCCTCCGATTGTATTTTGTCCATCTTTGGGACGTTCCGTCATCACACCCGCCATGATACACCTCTAAAAATTCCGGGACTGCTCGGCATGCCGAACCCCCTCCTCGAAATGCTTCTCCAAGCCGTTGTCCACTGACACAGAGAGCCTCACGGCGCCCATACCAGCAGAACTGGACGCGGCAACGTTGCAGATCATACCGGAGTCCGGTGTCTCAAAGCTCAGCTGCGCCAGCGCAACATCCATTGCCAAACGAGCCGTTTCAAAGGCCCCGACATCCGACGATCCGTTCATTATGACTGCCAGTGACGGATCCAGATCCCACCCATTCAACTGTACTCCCATCTTCTCTTCAGTAAAAGCAGAGGTACAGTTTGGAGATGAAAGCAGGGCCAGCGATTCCTCGATTTCCCTATCAGCAAAGGCAGCGCATGCTTGCTTTGTTCCAGAAACGATCCCCTCTACGTCGTCCGTGTTCCACACCGTGCCGTCAGCAAAACGAATTGCCGAAAGCTGGTAAGCAGGTGAGTAATACCAATTTCTGAGTGTGAGCTTCTCCCCCGTCTCAGAAATCGTCAGGCACAGGTTCTGGCTATCTCGGATCGCCTTCACCTTCGCAGGGTCCACACCCTCGCCGATCTCCAGAACGTTGCTGCCGTAGCAATCTAACAGCGTATCAT
>PDTB01000012.1 GCA_002748665.1 Dethiosulfovibrio peptidovorans
CCCAAAGAGAAGCACAAAAATATAAAGGGTCGGACTCTTAATACCTACCCTCCAAGGACGCAAAAGTTATAATACTACAAAATAGATAAAAACGTCAAGGGGGAATGGCAAACTCAATTTTCTGACTTATTGTCATCTAGGGGCACTATATCCCGAACATCGACTGAGAGCCAACGATTGACGGCCAGCATGAAGAAACCGACCAAAGCGAAGGGAAGAGTGAGGGCCGTGCCATCAGCGATCCATCCTAGAAGCGGAGCACCCACTACCGCCACAAGAGCACGAAGTTGACTGTCCACCGAAAGGACCGTCGCCCGTACGTTCCGATCCATAAGGTCACCGCAGAGATCGACGAAGATGGGCTTTCGAGCATCCTTCATTACATAGAGGCAGACAAAGATGAGGCTAACGATCAGCGGCGTTCCCCACAGAGATGCCCCCGCCAGAATCAGGGCAGCCCCTCCCATGGCATCGAAGGAGATGTTCATAAGCCACGACGATGAAAGGTGACGTCTGAGACGCCACACCGAGGCTGATGCCAGTGATCCTGCCAGGAACAGAGAACCATAGACACCCCCAAGCCACAGGGCTAACGTCTTGTCCCCGTTACCCGACAGATTACCCACGATGAGAAGGGACAGCATCGGTTGTACGTAGTCCTTGACGATCTTGAACAGACCGTCGTAGATGGACGAACTGAGCAGCGTTCGACAAAGTCGCCGATCTCCTAAAACGGACCGAATTGTCTTGAAGCTGAAAGCTGTAAAGCCGCTATCGTGATCAGACCGATCCGACTGGGGATCACCGTCAAGCCAGTCAGGGTAAGTCCAGACCAAAAAGACATCCCCCAGAGAGGGCAAAGCAGAGAGAAAAAAAAGCCACCGATACCCCGGAAGCCCCAAGGCCAAGGGGACAGCCAAAAAGGACGATAGGGCTGACCCCAAAAGGGACCAGGCTCTGGTTCGACCGTAGACGAAGGTTTTTTCGTCGAACCACCCTCTCTGCTCTAGGTACACATAGATCATGGCTTTGTGGACTCCCGAACGGAGAGCGTCGCCCAAGCCAAAAAACACCATGGCGACTCCAAAGGTACCTATGCCTTTTCCCAAAGCAAGTCCACAAAAGGAAAGGACGTAGAGCACAAAACAGATGAGCAGGATACGTTTTCGTCCCCAATAATCGGCCAGCAGCCCCGAGGGAACCTCAGCCAGATATGTCATACTCTCTCGAACAGAGTAGAGGACCCCTACGTGGAAGAGAGAAAGCCCCAATCCAATGAGGTAGACTACCAGGAAAGGTTCGAAAAACCGCAGATTTTTGAAGAAACCGTAGAGGCGGAACTTCCAAACCATGGGATCCCGTAAGATGTTTTTTCTATTCATACACGAAAGCCCCCCAACAGCAGAAAGACACAAGACGGTCCCGATCGTGCTAGAGTACATTCGCTGCTTCGACGAAGATACCTACTCTCCGAGCAAGCTCAGACAAGAGACCTCGTTGTTCTCCATTTTTGAGAAGAGGGTAGATCTCCTTCTGCAGTAGCCAGAGCTCCAGTTTAACGTCGGCCAGATCCACAAGGTCCAATAGTTTGATGAGCCCCTGAATGCCTCTATCTCGATTCTGAGGAGCTCTCAACATACCCACGAATTGGTGAATTTTCCTCCAAGCTTCCGCCTCAAAACGCTGTCGATCCAAGGAGAGCCCCAACCGCTGTCCCCATCGAATCAGTTTCTCCAGACCTTCGTAGTCTGGAGCATCTTGCCTAAGGCCAACGGAGAGACGATGGTCCAGAAGAACCGTAGCAGCTAAACGAAGAGCCCGCCCCCCACTCCCATGCACGAGAAGAAGGCTTTCGTCTCTCACGACAAGTGGGCCTGCAGTATCCATCAGCTCATCCTCAGATATTCTCGTTAACCTCGACAAAACTCTACCCCGGCTTTCCCTAAAAAGATGGCGAACAGAGTAAAGACGATGCCCGAAGATCCTTTGAATTTCCCTGAGATCTCCCTCAGATACTCCGTCTTTCACCGCGTTGAGAAGGGACTGAGGAGACATATCGTCCAAAGGATGTGACCCACACAGAGCCCGACGACCGCCCCGCCAGAGAGCAAGCACAATGAAGGTCCCCAATTGTCCGGTTCTGTTCGATTGAAGCGACACCGTGCCCAGACACGCTTTGCCATCAGGAAGAGAGATTTTGTCCAGCACGACATCGAGAGGTCTGACGAAAGGAAAATCAGTACACTGTGAGTCCATACCGAGAAGCGAATAAAGTCCCCAATGTGCGGCTATCCGGCACAGATCCATGGACTCGGGCTCGACAAAGCACGAGAAAACCCGCCGACCGTTGAGGAACTCGGGAACGTTACTGGGGGCCCCCTCAAGCGCGGACAGAAAACGACCCCGAAGGTCATCCTCACCAAGACTCTCAGCCAAGTCAAGGGCTCGAGCGGCGTATTGAAGATCCTGAATCGATTCGATCCGGGAGATATCGTCGAAGAACCACCCACAACTGGAGAACATGAGAATGGCGCACCGCTCCATCTCAAGAGCCGTCAGAGCGATGATCGCTTCGTCCCGATCGAGTTCCCGTCCAGCTTCCTGACGCAGAAAATCGAGACGGTCCTGAAAGGAGATGGAGCAACTGAGCTCCTCAGATCGATCCCGGGTGCCCCACGGATCGGGGACGAGATTCGAAAGCTTCTCCTCGTACAGCCGATCAAGACCGACGTGGAGCTCCTCCAGTGCCGACCGAAGAGGGCCACGCCATCTCTGATGCCACCCAGGATGTCCTCCGTCAGCACACCCGCAGTCCGACCGCCAGCGCTCGACACCGTGGAAACAGCTCCAGGAAGACCGCTCAATGATCTCCACGCCAACCATGGGCGGCATCATCTCCAAAAATTGCCCGTAGACCGTCACGGAGACATCCGGCGAATTGTCGAGCTCATCCAGACACGCTGCCAGAGCCATCTCGCCAAAACGGTGATGGTGCCCGAAGGTCTCGCCATCCACGGCCACGTGCTCAAGCACCGGGTTCCCTGTATCAGGGCAGGAATCGATCATTCGCTGAGCCAGGCGACGACCATCGTCCAGTGCAGAGCCAAAAGCTATTTCCTGGGCCAGGGTGGCGTCATAGAAAAAAAGGGAGATCTCTCTACCCGAGGGAAGGCAACATCGATAGGGACGGGATATATCCACCGGACCGTCTACGGCGATCCGGGATATCTGGTGAGGAGCAAGCACGGTGAACCGAATCCCCTCTCCCGCCAGTACCTCCAAGGTTGGAAGATCGACGGCAGCCTCGGCGAGCCACATGCCCTCGGGCATACGGCCAAAACGACGACGGAAATCCGCGATCCCCCATACGATCTGAGCCCGTCGATCCCGCTCGGAGGCCAAGGGCATGATAGCGTGTCCGTAGACCTGGGCCATAGCAGGGCCATGGCCTCCAAATCGCTCCGTCCCGACCCGATCGGCGTCGATCATGGAGCGATAGACCCACGGACGATGGGTTTCAAGCCACCGAAGCAAGGTAGGGCCCACGTTGTAGCTGATGGACTCATAGCAATTTCTCATGGAGACGATTCGCCCCCGGTCGTCCAGAATTCGAGCGGCACCGTTCGGTCCGTAGCACTGATCGGTGATTCTCTCGTTCCAATCATGCCAGGGTGCCGCCGACGGCTGCTGCGGCACGACCTCAAGCCAGGGATTTTCCCTGGGGGGCTGATAAAAGTGTCCGTGGATGCACACATACCGGTTCATGGTTCACGACCTCCCTTCGCCGATCACTGGATATCTCCGTCTGGGACGAGGATCACCGCCGCCAATGGCGGAACCGTCAGCTCCAAAGAGCGAGGTTGACCATGCCACGGCATCTCTTCAGTCGCAACAGCTCCCATGTTACCCATACCACTGCCGCCATAGATCTCCGCATCGGTGTTGCAGACCTCCCGCCACAGGCCCCCTTGAGGGACACCAACCCGATACCTCGTCCGAGGCACTGGAGTAGCGTTGAGAACTGCCACTACCGGTCGAGCCCCCAGAGGACGCATCATGCTGAAGACACTCTGCCACTTGTCAGCACAGTCGATCCATCGGAACCCTTCGGGAGAATGATCTCGATGCAAAGCCTCCTCGTTTCGATAAAGCCGGTTCAGGTCGGAGACCAGTCTCAGGATCCCCCGATGCTCCTCATGTTCCAACAGATGCCAGTCCAGAGAGACCTCGTGGTCCCACTCCTTCTCCTGACCGAACTCACCACCCATGAAGAGGAGCTTCTTGCCAGGATGGACGATCATGAGGGCCAGGAGCAAGCGAAGATTGGCCCTCCTTTGCCAGAAATCACCGGGCATCTTGGACAGGAGAGATCCCTTGCCATAGACCACCTCATCGTGCGAGAGGGGAAGAATGAATCGCTCCGAGAATGCGTACCAGAGTCCAAAGGTGATCTGCTCGTGATGCCACGAACGATGTACGGGCTCCCGAAGCATATAGGACAGGGTATCGTGCATCCACCCCATATTCCACTTCATCGAGAACCCGAGTCCCCCAAGGTGAGGAGGCCCCGTGACACTTGGCCAATCGGTGGACTCCTCAGCTATGGTAACCACATCGGGGAAACTCCTGGTGATCTCCGCGTTAAGCTCCCGAAGAAAGGCAACGGCCTCCAGGTTCTCGCGACCACCGTAACGGTTTGGCTCCCACTGACCATGGGACCGTCCGTAATCCAGGTAGAGCATGGACGCCACGCCGTCCACCCGCAATCCGTCTGCATGATATCTGTCCAGCCAAAAAACGGCATTACTGATGAGGAATGATCGGACCTCGTGACGCCCGTAATCAAAGATAGCGCTGGTCCAGTGAGGATGGTATCCTCGCCGGGGATCGGGATGTTCGTATATACACGTTCCATCGAAAACCGCCAGACCGTGACCGTCGGCTGGGAAATGGGAGGGAACCCAATCGAGGACAACGGCGATGCCCTTTTGGTGCAGGTAATCGATGAGATACATGAGATCTTCCGGTGTCCCGTACCGCCCCGTGGCAGCGAAGTACCCCAGGACCTGGTATCCCCAGGAACCATAGAAAGGATGTTCCATCACAGGCATAAACTCCACAGCTGTGAACCCCGCCTCCAGAACGTAGTCGGCCAGGAGAGGGGCCACATCCCGATAGGAGAGAAAGGTATTTCCATCCCCTCGACGCCAGGAACCCAGATGGACCTCGTATACGCTCCAGGGACCGTCAGGTCCTAAACGCTCTCCCCTACAGGCCATCCATTCTTGGTCACCCCAGTCGTATTGCGGCGACCAGACCATGGAAGCGCTTCTCGGCGGGGTCTCCCACCGCTGGGCCATGGGATCACCCTTTTGGATCCATTCTCCCGAGGATATTTTGATCCCGTACTTGTAGAGAGACCCTCGGGACACACCGGGAATCCAGCCTTCCCAGAGTCCACTCTCGTCATCTCGACGAGAGAGGGAATGAACAGCAGGGGTCCAGTTATTCCCATCCCAGAGGACCGAGACCTCCCAGGCATGAGGAGCCCACAGAGAAAAGGTCGTTCCAGCCCCTTCGACACGGGCGCCAAGGCAGTCGTACAGACGATAATGCCGCCCTTGTCGAAAAAGGAAAACGTCGTAGTCGCTGGGTCTCCAGTTCATGGAAACACCCCCAATCGTATCGATCTTTCTACATATTTATTATATCCCATGGAGCATAGTACAATGAAGAGGCAGCAAGGAGGTGTTTTTCATGAGAAAAGCGGCTGTACTCCTTCCCCTTTCGTCCCTGCCGTCTCCCTGGGGCGCCGGAGATTTAGGAATTGAGGCTCGCCAGTTTGTTCAGTCTCTGGCTCGATCAGGTGTAGGTGGATGGCAGGTGCTTCCACTCACCGAGTTGTCGCCTGTTTTTGGCTATTCGCCCTATAGTCCTCTCTCTGCCTTTGCCGGCGATGTCCTGTATGTGAGCCCCGAGATGCTGGCCAAAGAGGGATGGATTAAGGAGTCGGACCTCCCGAAGAGGCTTCCAACAGGCCCAGCCAACTTCGGTCAGGCCCGAAGGATCCGACTGGATCTGATTCGCCTGGTGTGGGAACGGCATCGAAATAATCAAGAATTTTCTGGCTTTCGGGATAGAAACGATCACTGGCTTCGAGAGTACTGCCTCTTCAAAATACTCAAGAACCGACACGGTGACCTGCCGTGGAATCTCTGGCCCGAGCCCTACCGTCTTCGGGATGAAGGAGCTCTCGACGTACTGGAGGCCGAGGCTCATAACGAAATAGATCAGCTGGCCTTTGGTCAATTTTTGTTCTTTCGACAAGAGCAACGTCTGAGGCAACTGTGCACCGAAAAAGGCGTGGACTTTCTGGGTGACCTTCCAATCTACGTAACCCACGACAGTCCCGATGTTTGGGGACATCCCGAGCTTTTTCAACTGGGCGACGACCTTCAACCAACGTCCATCGCCGGAGTCCCTCCAGACTATTACAGCGTCGACGGACAGACCTGGGGGAACCCCCTGTACCGGTGGGAGAATCACGAGGCAACAGATTTTAACTGGTGGATGAGCCGCCTCACACACAGTCTCAACCTCTATGACCGGGTGCGGCTTGATCACTTCCGGGGACTGCTGAGCTATTGGGCCATCCCATCGAATGCGACAAGTGCCCGGGAGGGACGATGGCAAGACGCACCTTCTCAGGCGTTTTTTCAAGCTCTCCGGCAAAAGTTCCCCAGCATGCCATTTCTTGCCGAAGATCTGGGCATCATCACACCGGACGTTCAAAAAGCGATGAAGGATACGGGTATCTCCGGCATGGCAGTGCTCCAGTTTGCCTTCGACAGTGACGTGGGCCAATCCCCCTATGCACCCCATAATCTGAGTCCCTCGATCACGGTCTATACCGGAACCCACGATAACGATACAATAAAGGGGTGGTACCAAACCGCTCCAGATAAAACCAAGGAAAATTTAAGAACCTACACGGGAACAGACGTTGAGGACTGCTCAGCCTCATGGACACTGATACGATTGGCTCTGGGCTCAGTGGCAGATATGGCGGTCATACCGGCTCAGGACCTCATGGATCTGGGATCCGATGCCCGGATCAACCGCCCCTCAACCATCGAGGGGAATTGGACGTGGCGCCTTTCCCAAGAGGGGGTGCCCCAGGAGACCTTTCAACGACTCGAACGTCTTCTGAAGATTTATGGTCGCTCTCTTGACGAGAAGCGATCTTGCAACGAAGAGATACAGAAAGGGTGATAGGCATGCAGATGCAGGCACACAGGCAAAACGAGTTAAGTACCTCACTTCGACAGATGCTAGAACAGGAGGTCTCTTTTCGAAAAATAGCCTACTTTTCCATGGAAATCGGCATTAAACCAAGCATCCCTACGTACTCGGGGGGACTAGGTGTCCTGGCAGGTGATATCCTGAAGAGCGCCGCCGACATGGGCGTCCCCGCAGTGGGGATAACCCTGTTGTATCGCAACGGGTACTTCGATCAGAGCTTCGATGAAAAGGGCTGGCAGAAGGAATCCCCCGTCATATGGAACCCCTCGGCCGAGCTCTCGCCCCTCCCCAACACGGTCTCGGTACCCCTCAGAGGTCGAGACATCAGAATTCGGACATGGCACTACCATATCCAAGGTCTCTCAGGATATACCGTCCCCGTCTATTTTCTTGACACGGACATCGAGGAGAATCATCCCGATGATCGGTGCCTCACCTGGGATCTCTACGGGGGGGATCAGACGTACCGTCTATGCCAGGAAGTTCTCCTGGGGGTCGGTGGACTGCGAATGCTGCGGGATCTGGGCTACTCCGGAATCGAGACGTATCACCTGAACGAGGGACATGCCGGATTCCTTACCCTGGAGCTCATGAGGGAACGAGGATATTTTGACCCTGAAAAAATCAAAAAACAGGTTATGTTCACTACCCATACTCCCGTTCCGGCAGGGCACGATGTCTTCCCTTTCTCAATGGTGGAGCAGACCATCTCCCCCACGTTCGCCGCCACACTGAAACAGATGCTTCCTCAGGCCCAAGGGGTATCCATGACCGAGCTGGGCTATGTATTCAGCCGATACGTCAACGCGGTGTCGAAAAGACACGCCGAGGTTTCCCGACGGATGTTTCGATCCAACCAGGTGGACTGGATTACCAATGGAGTCCATCCCGGAACCTGGGTGAGCCCCAGTATGAAGCGGCTGTACGACTCATACATACCAGGATGGGAGAACGATCCTGGACGACTGGTTCAGGCCCTAAAGATCCCAGGGGACATTCTGTGGCGGAGCCACCAGGCCGACAAGACCCGACTCATCGCCACCATCCTGGAGATGACCGGACGCTCCCTTGATCCCGACATCCTCACCATCGGTTTTGCCCGCAGAGCCGCTCAGTATAAGAGAGCCGATCTGATCTTCACCGATGTACAGAAGCTGCTTGAGATTGGGGCTGGGCGGCTCCAACTGGTCTTCGCCGGAAAAGCCCATCCACAAGACGAAGGGGGGAAGGCCCTGCTTCAAAAAATCCACAGAATCATCCAAGAAGTCGACAAAACCATATCGGTCGTGTTTTTGGATAACTACAACATGGGGCTCGCCACCCATCTGGTACAGGGCGTCGACCTGTGGCTCAACACCCCCTCCAGGCCTCACGAAGCGTCAGGGACAAGCGGCATGAAGTGCGCCCTCAACGGAATCATGAGTTTATCCGTCCTGGACGGCTGGTGGATTGAAGGCTGGGAGGAGGGTGTCACCGGGTGGGCCGTGGGACCTGAGCCCAGTGAAACTGACCTGCTGAACTACGACAGTTCCCTGGACGCAATGGACCTTTACAAAAAACTGGAACAGGATGTTATTCCCACATACTACGCAAACAAGACACAGTGGGTCCAGATGATGCGC
>PDTB01000013.1 GCA_002748665.1 Dethiosulfovibrio peptidovorans
GAGTTCGCCATTCGAATCACCCACGACAAAGCATACCACCTTAACAAGGCAAAAATCATGGCACCTATGAAAGATTTTTTGTCCCTTATAGAACAACAAACTGGCACATTGGTCAAAAAACACACCCGGACCCAAAATATCCTTCTCATCTCCCTCTCCTTCTTTCTCGGGGTATCTATGTTCCTGATCATCCTCCTTTTCGTCACGGAATACCGGCGAATCAAGAGGCCTCTTCAGGAGATGCCTAAAACCATCAAAAAAGTGGCCGATGGCGAACTGATACATTCCCTGAGAGTTCGTCACGCCGACGAGATCGGTCAAATATCCACCAACTTTAACACCATGGTCACAAACTTCAGAGAGATCATCCTTAACATTCTAGAATCGGTGAATATGGTGACAAAGACCTCTGAAGAGGTAGCAAGCTACACCAACGAGGCCCACATGTCCAGCGACAAGATATCCAAGGCTATCGTAAACATCGCAACGGAAACAGAAGAGCTGGCAGAAAAAGCAGAAGGGGCCCTGAACTCCATAATCGAGCTGGAACCCCGTATTGGGGATATTACTGCGAAAATCAGTTCAATCAACAAGAACACCAACATGATGAAAGAACAAAACACCAGGGGCATCCAAGCCATGGAAGAGCTGAGTACCCACTTCCAAGAGAGTACTCAGGCCGAAAAGAAGGTTGCACTTGGCATAAAAAACCTAGCCGACAAATCGGGTAAAATCGGGAGTATCGTGGTAACCATTAACAGTATATCGGAGCAAACCAACCTCCTTGCCCTGAATGCCGCTATTGAAGCAGCCAGGGCAGGAGATGCTGGCAGGGGATTCGCCGTGGTTGCCGAGGAGGTCCGGAAGTTGGCCGAACAGTCTACCGAGGCAACCAACGAGATCCAAAAGATCATTGAGGACATCACTGACATCATCCGGGAAACCGAGACAGATATGGAAAAAACGAGCAAAATCATCGAGGCAGCCAATATATCCCTAGACGGAGCCAGAGAAGTTTACCAAGAAATTGTCGAATCAACGGCCGAGACCGTCTCGGAGATCGACAAAGCAACTGAAAGTCTGGATACCCTTAATCAAATTAAGGGAACCACTACCGGCACCATCAGCTACATCTCCTCGGTCAGCCAGAAAACGGCAGGGGCCACTGAGGAAATCACTACCTCCGTGAAGGAACAGACAGCGGCTATATTCCACATTAACGAACAAATGGAGGAACTCTCCAAGCTGATCACTGATCTCAGGGAGAAGTCCAATCGCTTCCGAGTACAAGAGTCCCAACAAGGGCTGAGACCTCTCTAAAAAGACAGGGAGCAGCCTTGTAAATATCCAGATAAAAAAGCCCAGAGCATCAAAAGCTCTGGGCTTTTTTATTCTGGAGCCGGTGTGCGGACTTGAACCGCAGACCTGCGCATTACGAGTGCGCTGCTCTACCAACTGAGCTACACCGGCAATGGCGGTCCCAGCGGGATTTGAACCCGCGTCGCCGCCGTGAAAGGGCGGTGTCCTAGACCCCTGGACGATGGGACCGCTTGGTGAGTCGTGTGGGATTCGAACCCACGACACCCGGATTAAAAGTCCGGTGCTCTACCGACTGAGCTAACGACTCACGATGCAAATGCTTGGGGCACAAGCACGAAGCATGATACACCACACTATTTGAGTTGTCAATATATGTATATGGAACAAAGGTGCCATGGGAGAGGGGAAAAATATGCCTATATGTCAGAAGAGTCAAACAAAAAGAGATAGTTTCTTGAACATACAGGAAGCGAAAAGATCTTGGCTATCGACAGGGGTATACTGGAAGAGACGATGGTAAATAGGGGAGGCTTCTCGCCTTGGAGTAAGCAAGAAGGTATCTCTTTGGTTACAGACAGGGGACCTCTAAGTACTCAGAAACTCGCCTCAGGTCGTTTCGACGGAGCCCATTCGAGGTTCGTATTTTTGACCTGCCGTCGTGAAGTATCGACACTATGGGGACTGGAAGAATACCCGTCGCCGCTTCTGCCACTACTGGAAAAGCTCGTTGTCGATCCTGATCTGGAAAAGCTCGTTGTCGATCCTGATTTTAAATAGCTCATGATTGATGCCTCTCACATGAAAGTATACCCGCACGTATCGGGAGCAAGAGGAAAGAAAGAGGAAACGATCTTTGTCGAAGCTTGACACAATGACATGATACAGGATGAGGTGACGCTTCCCTGTCTCGTAATATATTTATCAAAATATATCTTTTAAAAATTCCACCATTACGTATAATTTTATCAGGAGGAAAAAGAATGCAGTCTAAGCAAATTACAGTTTTTATTTTGATAATTATACTTATCGCTGTTATAAAAAGACGACTATTAAGGTGCATTTTGTTTCATATCTATATAATTCTAACCTGCATCTGGGCGGCTATCGGACTTTATTTTTTAGGGTCATATCTATCAACGAAAAACAGCCTCTTAGGCTCACTCATTTTTTTCATATCATTTGATTTTTTCTTGGGAGCCCTTTTGTGGATATATTTTACTTATCGGGATAGTCAAGGCACAAACATGAAAAATATAAAAGAAATTCTATCTAAAAATCAACGCGAATGCATTATCACGAGAAAAAATAAAATATTAGGCCCCTTACTGCTCATTCCACGAAAATCAAAATCCTACACCTGGACATTTATAGGCAGACAACCTATAAAAAACATTTGTGGATTTAATTTTGCGAGCCTATTTATCACTAATGAAAGAATCTTCATTCAAAGCATTCTCTTTGGTATGCCATTGTTGGAAATACATATGCAAGACATCGAAGAAGTCAGGCTACATGACAGCTTCCAAGGCATTATTACACTAGAAATAACAAAAAGCTCTGCTGGAGCCTATATAAAGCTATTTCACCATTCTGCAAATATAGAGGGGGTTATCTACTTAAATGTAGGAAAGCACTCCGAAGAGTTAAAAAATTTGATAAATACCTTGTCACACCCACAAGTTAGAAAAATCAATATGAATATCGCAACTTCTTCCTGTGATGCACTTCCCTCTCCGTACCCTGATGAGCACGATGGGATCTCGCTTTGCATCTGAACGCCTTATTTGCCTCTACCAATACTCTCAAGCCCCTTCAGGTTGTCATTAGAACTTCAAGAAATTAAAAATCGTGACGTTTCTCCCGGTACAGCTTGCTCAGCGTCTCGCCTGTCTGCTTTTCCGAGTCGTGCGTTTTGAAAGCTTACCTTGGGTGCAGTGAACGATTCATATCCGAGCTGAAAGACGAGATTCTCTCTGAACAATTAGAGGAGGAGATTATCATTGGGGAACGACAATTCTTCTTGACATGAACGAGGGTAGGAGTATATGATCTTTGTGAGTACATTCTCAAAATATCTGTGGGAAAGTATTCGCCACTCGACAATAAACTGAAATCTTAAGCCCTTGCCGTAGGGGCCTGACGACTCTACTATTCACCAGAATACCTCTTCAACAAGATGAGGATAGCGGTATATCGGAGGTTGGGCATCAAGGGATATGGAAATGTCCGATAAGAACTTGAGGCCTTTTTTGAAGAAAAAACAACAGTATCTTCCTCCTCCTCTGAAGGAGACGGGAAAGGAGAGCGATATTCCCGAAAAAAACGATGACGAACGGCTTTCAAAGCACAAGCAGAAGGACAGATCGTCAACGACAAACTGGAATCCGGTGCAAATCCGGAGGGGACCCGCCACTGTAAGCCTGACGACCCCGTCAACCACCGGGTTCCTACCCGGGAAGGGACGGAGGAAGGAGGACGGCAACCCAGGAGACTGGTCGTGGACGAAGATCTATGGAGCCTTACGCGGACTTGAGGCCTCCGTCGGCAATGCGGTTATCGCTTTGCTCGAGGGGGTCTTGTTTTTTTAGTGCCAAGGTCTCACGAAAGCAAGGCGTCAGAACCATACCAGGAGGTGAGGCAGCGGTGAAGCTCAAGACGACCCTCTTTGGCCATACATACCAGTTCAAGAGCGTCAAAGAGGTCCTGGCTAAGGCGAACGAGGAGAAGTCCGGCGACCGACTGGCGGGAATTATCGCCGAGTCCATGGAAGAACGGATTGCGGCCAAACACGTCCTGGCCAACCTGATGATCTCGGACCTGAGGAACAACCCAGTAGTCCCTTACGAGGACGACGAGGTCACTCGGATTATCCAGGATGACGTAAACGAACGGATCTACAACGAGATCAAGAACTGGACTATATCTGACCTTCGAGAGTGGATTCTCTCCAACGAGACCACCGGAGAGGACATTAAGCGGATAAGTCGGGGACTCACCAGCGAGGTCATCGCTGGTGTGGCTAAACTCATGGGCAATATGGACCTGATCTACGGAGCCAGCAAGATACGAATCTCGGCACACTGTAACACGACCATCGGGCTACCCGGAACTCTGGCTGCTCGACTACAGCCTAACCACCCAACCGACGATATAGAGGGGATCACCACATCCCTGTTCGAGGGGCTCTCCTATGGCGTGGGAGATGCCGTCATCGGTTTGAACCCGGTGGATGACAGCACCGAAAGTGTTAAGAAGGTTCTGCTCAAGTTCCAGGAAATCAAGGAGACCTACGAGATTCCGACCCAAATCTGCGTCCTGGCCCACGTAACGACTCAGATGGAAGCTATCCACAAAGGAGCACCCACCGACATGGTTTTCCAGAGCATCGCCGGATCGGAGAAAGGAAACGAAGCTTTCGGCCTCACAGGAGCCATGCTGGCCGAAGCTCTGGATCTGGTGCTCAAGGAGGGAACCTCCGTAGGTCCCAACGTGATGTACTTCGAGACCGGGCAGGGAGCCGAGCTTTCCTCCAATGCTCACGCCGGAGCGGACCAGGTGACAATGGAGGCAAGATGTTACGGCTTTGCCAAGCGGTTCCGGCCTTTCCTCGTTAACACAGTCGTAGGATTCATCGGCCCTGAGTACCTTTACGACAGTCGCCAGGTTATCCGGGCTGGCCTGGAAGATCATTTTATGGGCAAGCTCACGGGAATCTCCATGGGATGCGACGCTTGTTACACCAACCACATGAAGGCCGACCAGAACGACATTGAGAACCTGGCCATCCTGCTTACGTCGGCAGGTTGCAATTACTTTATGGGCATTCCTCACGGCGACGACGTTATGCTCAACTATCAGTGTACCGGATATCACGAAACGGCGTCCCTACGCCAGCTTCTGAAAGTCCGCCCCATCAGGGAGTTCGACCGTTGGCTGGAACGATGGGGTATCACCGAAAACGGCATTCTGACAAAGAAGGCCGGTGATGCGTCGCTCTTCTTCCCTGATCGGTAAACCTTAGGCAAGGGGTGAGAACGGTGGTAACCGAGAAAGACATCAAGACCATGGTGGCACAGATTCTCTCTGAGATGAGCGCCTCCTCAGAGATGAAAGTAAAAGAGAACGAGCCTCGACAGACTTCACCGGTGGACGATGCCGGGAAATCTACAGCGACTGAGGCATCTTCAGAGCCAGAAGTGTCCATGGCATCTGAGGTGCCTACAGAATCTGAGGAGACGACAACTTCTCATGAACAAAAAGATGCCGTCTCGACCATCGAGGACGAAGGGCTCCCGGATCTGACGGAGATCGATCTGAGGAAACAGATGTTGGTCCCCCATCCCAAGGACGGGGAAACCCTGTTGGCCATGAAGCTTTCCACCCCGGCTCGGATCGGCGTCTGGCGAGCTGGGCCCCGATACAAAACTGAGACATATCTGCGATTTAGGGCAGATCATGCGGCAGCCCAAGACGCCGTCTTCAGTGATGTCTCCGATGAATTCCTGGAGGCTAACGGCTTGGAGGCTATCCAGACACAGTGCACGAGCAAGGACGAGTTCATCACCCGTCCCGACCTGGGACGGCAGTTCTCCGACGATGCCAAGAAAATCATCGAAAAAATCGCAGGAACTTCATCCAAAGTTCTGGTCTACGTTTCTGACGGTCTCAGCTCCACGGCAGTTACGACCAACGCCATGGACACCATGAAATCCATCACCCAGGGCTTGGACCGACACGGCGTCAGCCTGGGGAACCCGTTTTTCGTCAAGTACGGCCGGGTTCCTGCCATGGACGTGATCTCGGAGGTTACCGGATCTGAGGTGGTGTGCGTCCTCATAGGCGAGCGGCCTGGGTTAGTCACTGCCGAGAGTATGTCGGCCTACATCACGTACAAGGGAACCGTGGGGATGGCCGAGGCCCGTCGGACCGTGGTCTCCAACATCCACGCAGGAGGGACTCCTGCGGTCGAGGCTGGCGGCTACATCGCCGACATCATCAAGCTCATGCTCGAAAAGAAGGTCAGTGGTATCGACCTGAAACTCTAAGGAAACGGGAGGGAGACCTATGAAAGGCGATCCTTTAAAGACGACGCTCCTGAGCATCAAAATCATTCCTAACGTAAACCCGGACCTGGCCGCATCCCTGGGGCTTCGGACGGACCAGCGAAGTTTGGGACTAGTGACCGCCGACTGTGACGACGTGACCTACACCGCCTTGGATGAGGCCACCAAAAAGGCCGACGTCAAGGTGGTCTACGCCAAGTCTTTCTACGGAGGTGCCGCTAACGCCAACACCAAACTTGCAGGGGAGATCATCGGTATCCTGGCGGGGCCCAACCCTGCCGAGGTCAGAAGTGGTCTGAACGCCTTGGCTGACTTCATCGAAAATGAAGCGTGGTTCATCTCGGCCAACGAGGATGACACCATCCCCTACTACGCCCACTGTATCTCCCGAACCGGAAGCTATCTGTCGGAGACGGCAGGCATTACCGAGGGCGAAGCTCTGGCCTACCTCATCGCCCCTCCCCTTGAGGCTATGTACGCAGTGGACGCAGCTCTGAAGGCCGCTGACGTCAGGATGGCCACTTTATTCGCCCCCCCGTCAGAGACCAACTTCGCTGGGGGGCTGCTCACGGGTTCGCAATCAGCATGCAAAGCAGCCTGCGACGCCTTTGCCCAAGCGGTGATCTTCGTCGCTGAGAACCCAGTACTCTACTAGACATCGGACAAGCACCGGGAGCGGTTCCATGAGGACAGCTATCGGAATGATCGAGACCTTGGGGATGTTGGGAGCTGTGGAGGCAGCCGACAGTGCCTTGAAATGTGCCTCGGTCTCGTTACTTCAGGTGATAAAGGTTCGGGGAGGGTTGGTCACCGTCTGCATCACGGGAGATGTAGCGGCCGTTCGGGCCGCAGTAGACGCGGCGGCAGCGTCGGTGACCCGGCTGAAAATCTCCTCTACAACCCATGTCATCCCCAGGCTCGCGGATCAGGCTTGGCCCTTGGTGTCTCCCCAAATTTCCGAACCCGAACGAGAGGAGAGGTCCGCACGTATCGAATTTGCGGTTCCCGAAAAGAGAGACGAGACACAGAGAACGGACGAACCGACCCCGGAAGAGAGGTTTGAGGTCAACAACGACAAGCAAAATCGACGGGACCTGGAGTCTATGACGGTCATGAACCTGCGTCGTCTGGCACGAAACGAGGGGTTGACCTCCATGACCAAAAAGGAGATTCGGTTTGCCAATAAGGCCCAATTGATTCGGGAACTGAGGACGCTGTACGCAAGTAAGGAAAAGAGGTGAAGCCTGTGGTCTCTTTAAAAGACCGAGATCTTCTCTCCATACAGGAGACCAGAATTCTGGTCGCTCAGGCAAAAAAAGCCCAACGGCAGATAGCCGTCATGGGGCAGAACGAGATCGACAATCTGGTGAGAGCCGCGGCCCAAGCAGGCGAAGACAACGCCGAGCATCTGGCAAAGATGGCCCACGAAGAGACGGGGTTCGGTCGGTGGGAGGATAAAACCCTTAAAAACATTTTCGCCGCCCGGGGAACCCACCGAAGCACATTGGGCATGAGCACCGTGGGGATCATCCGGGAGGACAGAGAAAAAAAGATCCTGGAGATCGCCTCGCCACTAGGAATTGTGGCAGGCCTTATCCCTTCCACCAACCCCACGTCCACAACCATCTTCAAGGCCATGATCGCTGTTAAGGCCGGCAATGGAATAATCTTCTCTCCTCATCCAGCGGCCAAGCAATGTATCATGGAGACAGTCCGGATCCTCTCCGACGCGATCCAAGAGGCCGGAGGTCCTGAGGGATTGGTGGGATGTCTCTCCCTCCCGACCAAAGACGGTACAACAGAGCTCATGAGACACCGGGATATCTCCATGATATTGGCAACCGGTGGGGCAGAGATGGTCCATGCCGCCTATAGCTCGGGGACACCCGCCCTGGGAGTGGGACCCGGGAACTCTCCGGCATTCATCGAACGAACCGCCGATATCCCCACAGCGGTGAGGCGAATCATCGAGAGCAAAACTTTCGATTACAGCACCATCTGCGCCTCGGAACAGTCTGTCGTGGTGGACGAGCCCATCCGATCCTCCGTGGAGGCCGAGTTCCGAAAACAGGGGGGCTATTTTCTATCCCCCGAGGAGGCCGCTAAGGTAGCCTCTGTCATCCTCTCCCCGTCGGGAACCATGAACGCCCGGACAGTGGGACGAAGCCCTCAGGTGATCGCTGAGCTGGCAGGAATTTATGTGCCGTCTGAGATCCGAGTACTACTGGCTCCCCAGGAGGGAGTGGGCAACGATTATCCTTTCTCCCACGAGAAGCTCTGCCCCATCCTTGCGTTTTACTGGGCTGATGGCTGGGAACGATGCTGCGAGCGATGCATCGAGCTCCTGGAGTTCGAGGGGGCGGGACACTCTCTGGCCATCCACACGGCCGATGAATCCATCGTTCGAGAGTTCGGACTCAGAAAACCGGTCTCCCGTTTGATCGTCAACGCCGGTTCGTCCCTCGCAGCTGTTGGAGCCACGACCAATCTCCTGCCATCTCTCACCTTGGGATGTGGCGCTGCCGGGCACAACGCTACATCCGATAATGTGGGCCCTATGCACCTGTTGAACATCCGCCGGGTAGCTTGGGGCATCCGGGAGATCGGAGATCTTCGTCTCGAGAAGCGACAATCTGGTGAATCTCGGACCACCGACAGCCGGATCGATGATCTGGTCAAGGAGATCGTCGACCAGCTCGAAGTACGACTAGCGCTCAAATAGACATCGCTGAAGACAATAAGGGAGGCAACGTCATGAACAACGGGATGCAGGCACTGGGAATGATTGAGACCAAGGGGCTCGTGGGCTCCATCGAGGCTGCCGACGCCATGGTGAAAGCAGCCAACGTCACACTCATCGGTAAAGTCCATGTGGGAGGCGGATTGGTCACCGTTATGGTCCGGGGCGATGTGGGGGCCGTCAAGGCAGCTACCGACGCTGGAGCGGCCGCTGCAGGCAAGATCGGAGAGCTCATTTCAGTCCACGTGATTCCAAGACCTCACGGCGAGGTCGAGTTTATCCTCCCTAAGCTGGAGGGAAGCGGCCCGTCCTCCAGTATCTGATGAAGACACGACCATGACCGGCCTGGGTAACGCAAATCGAGCCATAGAGGAGCTCTACCGACACCGCCTAGGGGCGTCTCCTTTGCTATCCGGGCAGGAACCTTTGAAGGTCGGGGTCGACTTGGGAACATCGTCTATCGTCCTGGTCGTTCTGGACCGGGATAATCGACCGATAGCCTGGGAAATGGAGGAAGCCTCGGTGATCCGGGACGGTCTTGTGGTTGACTACAGCGGAGCCGTGACCATAGTCCACCGACTCAAAGAGGCCCTGGAGCAAACTATCAAGGTGAATCTAACCTCCTCAGCCATCGCTGTCCCTCCGGGAACAGGCGAACGGGATTCTGCTACCCACCGATACGTAGCTGAAGCCGCCGGACTCAAAGTCTCCAATGTACTGGACGAACCAACGGCGGCTAACTCGGTACTCCGAATGAAAGACGGAGCCATCGTAGATATCGGCGGAGGAACGACAGGCATATCGATCATCTCCGATGGGAAGGTGCTTGGCGTCTTCGATGAGCCCACCGGCGGAATCCACGTCTCGCTGGTCATCGCCGGCAACCGAGGGATATCCCTCCAGGAGGCCGAGGTCATCAAGAGAGACCCCTCGCGATCCAAGGAGGTCCTGACCATGGTCACACCGGTCATTCAGAAGATGGGGTACATCGTGGCAAGCAGCATCAAGGGTTTTCCTGTGGACTGCCTGACCCTTGTCGGGGGAACCTGCTCCCTTCAGGGCTTGGACGCCATCGTATCCAAGGAGACAGGGATCCCCGCTTTTACCCCCTGTCACCCCTTTTTGGTGACACCTCTGGGGATCGCCATCAACTGCGAAGGAAGTGAGAGCAAATGGACCAAGAACACCTGATCGAGACCATAACGGAAGAACTGATCCGTCGACTTCACACGTCCGAAAGCGAAACCGAAAGGACCTGCCTGGTCGTCGGCGCGGATGAGGCCCTAGCTGACATCCTGTCGGAATGTCGTCTGACCCAGTGTCCCGCCTACGAGGCCGACACGGTGAAACTTGAGTCCTACGAGGCCGTAATCGTGCCGTGTCTGTCGGAGAATCAACTTGTTCTGGCGTCTCTGGGACTTCGATACGGCTCCGAATCGGCGGCCATTCTGGACGGACTTCAGGAAGGACGCCCAGTCTACATACTGGATACACCGGCCTCCCAAACAGGCACGGCCATCTATCGGTACTACGAGGAATGCAGACATCGATTGTCGTCCTTTGGGGCTCGGTTCGTATCTCGACAGGAACTGAGCGCTGTATTCCAGAGACCAACACAAACGACGGCCCCCTCCATCTGCGGGCCTCAATGCGATCAGGTTCCAGGTTGCACCATGGTAGACCTCTCCAGCCGATCAGTCCTCTCCCAGAGGGAGATCGACGAACTTTGTGTCGGCAGCTGCACCGATCTTGTGATCGGTCCTAAAACGGTGGTTACCCCCCTGGCCCTGGATATACTGCGGCACAGGCACATCACCATCACCCGCCTGGAGACCGACCGGTGATCATCGCCAAGGTGGTGGGCAATATCTGGGCCACTAAAAAAGAGGATGGGCTCACCGGAATGAAATTCCTGGTCGTTCGTCCCACCCAAAGCCATGCCAAGGGGACTTTCGTGGCAATTGACGCCGTGGGAGCCGGCATCGGAGAGGACGTCATCGTCTGTCAGGGAAGCTCGGCACGAACCATCTTCTCCGACAGCAACGTCCCGGTGGACGCCGTGATCGTCGGGATAGTCGACACCCTTGAGGTAGACGAATCCCTTCTGGACGCCTGAGAACAATCTCACCTTTCAGGCATGACACAACATAGCTGGAGGTGCATATTCCATGGGGATCAACGACATCATACTCTACATCATGACGGGCTTTATGGTTCTGGGAGCCTTGGACAAAGCGTTTCTCGGCAATCGCCTGGGCTTTGGTGAAAAATTCGAGGAGGGATTCATGGCTATGGGATCCCTCATGCTGGCTATGGGTGGCGTCATCACCCTGGCTCCACTGTTGGCGGCCGTCCTCAAGCCAGTCATCGTTCCTCTGTACACTGCGGTTGGAGCCGATCCGTCCATGTTCGCCACCACCTTGTTGGCCAACGATATGGGCGGTTATCCTCTGGCCATGCAGATGGCTGAAAACCCGTCAGTAGGGCGCTTCGCCGGGATCATCCTGGGGGCGATGATGGGGCCGACCATCGTCTTCTCCATTCCGGTGGCTCTGGGCATCATCGAGAAGAAGGATCATCCAGCCCTGGCCAAGGGCATCCTTCTGGGAATGATCACGATCCCCCTCGGCTGCGTAGCCGGCGGTCTGGTCATGCTCAGCAGTGAGTTCACCATCTCCATGATGCTGGTGAACCTCATCCCGGTCGTGATCGTCTCAGCCCTTATCGCTACCGGACTCAAGCTGATCCCCAACGCCATGATCAAGGGCTTCACCCTTTTCGGAAAAGGTGTGGTTTCCTTGATCACAGTGGGACTTGCCATGGGAATTATCGAGGCCCTCTCGCCCTTCCGGTTTTTCCCCGAGGGCTCGCCCATGGCATTGGCACCTCTGTCGGACTCCATCGCCACCATCGGTGCCATCGCTATCGTCCTGGCAGGGGCCTTCCCCATGGTTAGTTTTATCACCAAGGTCTTTAAACAACCCCTTCTGGCCTTTGGCAAAAGATTGGGTATGGGCGACGTTTCCGCCGCTGGCATGGTCGCCACTCTGGCCAACAACATTCCCATGTTCACCCTCATGAAGGACATGGACGAGCGGGGTAAGGTCATCAACGTAGCCTTTGCGGTGAGCGCAGCCTTCGTTTTCGGTGACCACCTGGGATTCACCGCCGGTGTAGAACGAGAACTCATATTCGCAATGATCGTTGGCAAGTTAGTAGGCGGTATCACAGCGGTTATCCTGGCCTGCAAGGTCACCCCAGCCAACGTCGCAGAACAAAAGTGAGGAGACGAGAATGGACAGATGCGAGCTTGAAGCCCTGGTTCGAAGTCTGGTAGTCCAGGCACTGGCGCAAGGCAATCCTTCCTTTGAGAAGACGGTGGACCCCAGCGGGATCCTTTCGGTCCGTGCAGCCACCGTTCATCCTGAACCCTTTGACACAGGGAAACCGGGCGATGACGTGAAACTCACCGATATCGTCACCCTGGAGGAAAGCCCCCGATTAGGCTGCGGCATCATGGAGATGAACAAAACGACCTTCGAGTGGACCTTGAAATATGACGAGGTGGACTACATCATCGACGGAACCCTGGAAATACTCATTGACGGACGAAAGGTCGTGGGACACCGAGGCGACGTGATTTTCATTCCGGCCAACTCGTCCATATCGTTCAGCGCCCCGGAACACTCCCGTTTCCTCTTTGTCACCTACCCCGCCGACTGGGCCTCTCAATAAAACCAGGAGAGCGATACGTGGCGGGGAGGTGAGATGAATGAAGCTCGTCACAGAGACCCATCTTCGAGAGGAACTGGGGGACAGACCATGCGACACCTACACGGTGGACCGAGGGACCATTGTCACCCCATCGGCCCGGGGATACCTGTCGGATCATCACATCGAGTTGGTCATTCGGGATGGTCGACCGTCAGAGACCGCTGAGGTACCGCCGGCCGAGGTTAAAGAGAAAGAGCGGCATAGCCCGAAGTTTATCGGCCCCGACGGCGGATGCTTCGATTCCAAACCAGAACACCTGACCCACATCCACGGCAAGCGTCTGGTATCGAAAAAACACCCCCGGATCGCTTTTCGGGGGAAGATGGACAGCTTTCAGGCCCGGATCGTGGAGCTCCAATGTCGGTCCATCGAGTTGGGCGCTCAAGCTTTAGCCGACGAACTCGAGGAAGTACTGGACTTTGCCCGGGCTATCCTCAGTGCCGAGATCATGGAACATCCTCTGGAGGATCGCCCTTTAATGGGCCTCTCCCTGGAGGAGCTCCACTCCATGTCTCATAACCCAAGGAAGACCTTCGGCATGGGACACGTGAGAATCCACTACACCATTGGCCCCCTCTGTGTGGGCCTCAACAGCCTCAGGACCGCCGTCAGAGAAGTAGAGCTGGCGGCAGTCCAGGCCTTCCACGGCGACGATGGGGCAGTCTATCGAAACGACATCCTCACGGCCCTGAACCGGATGAGCAGTACCCTCTACGTCATGATCTACAGACACCTGCCCCGAGGATACGATAAGCAGTACTGAGGAAAGGAGAGATCACCCATGACCGAGACGGTCCTGAGTGTGGGCATCGACATCGGCACCAGCACAACCCAGCTGATATTCAGCGCCCTGGAAGTGGAGAACACTGCCGGAGTGGCGTCAGTGCCCCGGATCTCGGTGGTGGAGAAAAAGATCCTCCGCCGCAGCGACATTTATTTCACACCCCTGATCTCCCCCACTGTAATCGACACCGAGGGTGTACGGCAGATCGTCACCAAGGAATACAACCGAGCCGGCATGAGCCCCCAGGATATATCGGCAGGGGCCATCATCATCACCGGTGAGACCGCCAGAAAGGAGAACGCAGAGGCCCTCCTCCAGAGCCTGAGCGACCTGGCAGGGGATTTCGTGGTGGCCACGGCAGGATCGGACCTGGAGTCCATTCTGGCAGGTCGGGGCTCCGGTGCTGCCCAGGCATCCAAGGACAACCGAACCACCGTGGCCAACTTCGACATGGGCGGCGGTACCACCAACGTGGCACTGTTCACTAACGGCGACGTGGTTGACACCACCTGTCTCGACATCGGCGGCCGACTCGTCCGATTGGACAAAGATGACGCCATGGTCACGTACGTGGCTCCCAAGATGGGCCCGGTCATCCAGTCCCTGGGGATCGACGTTCGAGAGGGACAAAAAGCGTCTTCAGAGGATCTCAAAACCCTGGCTCGGCGTATGGCCGGGTTCTTCGACGAGCTCTTGGGACTGGCACCCAAGTCTCCCCTGTTCCGCGACATCCTGACAGCCCACGACCTGCGGTCCATACCATCGCTTCATGCCGTAGCCTTCTCTGGCGGCGTGGCCGACGGCATGAACGCTATTCCCCCTGGAGGCCTCTTCGCCTACGGCGACATAGGCGTCCTTCTGGGGCAGGCCGTGACCGAGACGGCAATGTACAGGACCTTCAAGGTCCTGCCCACCAAGGAAACTATCCGGGCTACTGTGGTCGGTGCCGGAACCCACTCCATGGACATCAGCGGCAGCACCATCGGGTTCTCCGACGAGAGCCGACTTCCCGTGAAAAACCTGCCCATCCTCAAACTCTCCAAAGACGACGAGGGACTGGAGGACGAACTGTCCCAAAAGATACAGTGGTTCACCGAAAAAGACCCCCAACAGGTGGTGGCTGTCGCCCTGAAGGGGACGAAAAACCCCTCCTTTGACCTGGTCCAGAGCTACGGACAACGAATCCTAAAAGGTCTGAGCGAATACCTTCGCCACAACGACCTCGTGGTGGTCGTCGTCGAAAACGACATGGCCAAGGCTCTGGGATACGCCCTAGGCAGTTTTCTCCCCGAAGGAACAGCGGTGATCTCCATTGACGGCATCTCGGTCCACAACGGCGACTACATCGACCTGGGACGTCCCCTGGCTAAGGGACGGGTGATACCGGTAGTCATCAAAACCCTGGTTTTCGGAAAATAAAACAATACGAGGGGGATTTTCATGACTCAGCTCCTGGACGACATTCAAAGTGCCGGTATCGTCGGAGCAGGAGGAGCGGGGTTCCCAACCCACGTTAAGTTTGCTCAACCCTGCGAATACATCCTGCTCAACGGTGCCGAGTGCGAACCTCTTCTCCAGGTGGACCAGCAAATCGCCTCAACCTACACCGGGAAACTGATGGAAACCATGGAACGGCTGGTAGAGGTTATAAAGGCCAAGGGGGGGATTTTTGCCCTCAAAGCAAAATACCACGATGCCATGAAAGCTATTGAGACCGCCCTTCCGGGTCACCCTACCCTCTGTTCACACTCCCTGCCCAACGTGTATCCGGCAGGCGACGAGCAGATCCTGGTTTATGAGGTCCTCAAGCGAATCGTCCCCGAGGGAGGCATTCCTCTAGCAGTGGACGTGGTCGTCCTCAACATGGAGACCCTGTTCAACGTAGGAGAGGCCATGGAGGGACACCCCGTTGTGGACAAGTTCCTCACTGTCAATGGTGAAATTCACCGACCGACGACCGTCAGGGTCCCTATGGGCGTCTCCTTTGCTCAGGTCGTAGACTCCTGCGGCGGAGCCACCATAGATAACTGGGTGGCTCTGGACGGCGGCCCCATGATGGGACGACTAGTCATCAACCCCGACGAGCCGGTAACGAAGACCACCAAGGGAATCCTGATCCTGCCACGGGACCATCCTCTTGTGATCTCCAAAGGACGCAGGATCGACGAGATGATGCGCCTGGCAAAGATCGCATGTTGCCATTGTATGCTCTGCACCGACGTGTGTCCCCGATATCTCCTGGGACATAAACTCCACCCGGATAAGCTCATGCGTCTGGCTGCGTACAATCGAACGTGTGAAAAGGACGTGACTGCCACCGAGGCCTTCCTGTGCTGTGAATGCGGCCTGTGCGAGATAGCGTGCATCATGGGACTCCAGCCATGGAAACTCAACAGGGAGCTTAAAACCAAGATGGCCGCCGTCGGGATCAAAAACCCTCATGATGACCGCCCCAAGGCCATCAATCCTTTTCGGGATTTTCGAGGCTTTCCCACCAGCAAACTGATTCATCGACTGGGACTGTCAGCCTACGCCCAAAAAAAAGCGCCTTTGGATGAGATGTTGACAGTGAAAGGAACGTCGGTGACTTTACTACTCAAGCAACACATCGGCACTCCAGCCAAACCCCAGGTATCCCCGGGAGATCGGGTACACCGAGGTCAGCTCGTGGCTCAGGGAGAGGGGGTTGTCTCAGCACACGTTCACAGTTCAGTGGACGGCATCGTCCGGTCGGTGACCGATAAGGCTATCGTGGTGGACCGGTGAACTGAAAAAAGGAGGTGGCCGAACATGAGCACAGCCATAGGTCTGGTTGAATTCAAGACCATACCCAAAGGGATCGAGGCATCGGACGCTATGCTGAAAGCCTCGGGCGTTCGATTGCTTTTCTCGTCACCTATCTGTCCGGGTAAGTACATAACGATTATCTCAGGCGAGGTGGAGGAGGTTCGCACCGCCGTAAGCAAAGGGAGCAGCGTTGGCGGAATCTTTACCGTGGATGCTCATGTCATTCCCAACGTTCATAGGGACGTCACCCCGGCCATCACCGGGACCGTTGACACGCCGGAGATCCCGTCTCTGGGGGTCGTCGAGACCATTTCGGCCGTAGCGGCCATCAAGGCAGGGGACATGGCTGCCAAGACGGCATCCATTCATCTTCTGGAGATTCGGATCGCCCGAGGGCTGGGCGGCAAGGGTTTTATACTCATCGCTGGTGATCTGGGAAGCGTGGAGAGCGCCGTTCAAGCCTGCGAGAGAGGGATCGGAGACGAGGGAGGTATCGTCAGCACATCGGTCATTCCGTCCCCCCACAGAGGGCTCATCTCTTTCGTCGTCTAAGGGAGACCTCCCGGTGCCTCGGTTCGGTTTCGTCCCTCTCTCTCCCGAAGCTGGCGGATCCGTTCCGCCAGCTTCTCAATACCATCGCCCCGCACGCATGAAACCGGATAGATCTCCCGAACCCCAGAGGAGAGAAGTCTTTTCTTAGCCTCCTCCACGTCCTCAGGACTGGCCAGATCCACCTTGGAGACCACACCGATCACCGGAGCCCGAAGAGCACGGGCAAACCCCGGGGGCGTCTTACGGTGTCTCATGGGATCGGCCAGGAAAAGGATTAGTCCTGCCTTGACCGATGTCATGATAAGGGCGTGGTAAAATCGGGGAATATCGTAGAATTCACCAGGAGTGTCCACGGCCTCACCGCCGAAACAGACCGACTCGGTCTTTCTGACCTCGCGATCCCACACCCCCAGAGCCTTGAGCAGACTTGTCTTGCCCGCCCCGGTGGGGCCCACCACCATGATGGGCTTCATGTCATGGTCACTGGTGCCGGAAAAAAACCCAGCACTGACTTTAACGTCCTCACCGTAGCGTTCAAAGAGCTCTCAACGGCCCCAACGTCACCGGTAAACAGGATACATCCTGTGAATCGATCGATGAAGTCCATGGTCACCGCAGCCGACTTAGAGGCGATATCCGCCGCTATAATAGCCCCCTCGCCAGGGGTGATAGTCATGATCCCGATTGCTCCGACACTTTCAACCCCTATAAGGGAACACAACCCTGGTTCGGGATTGCAGATCATGTGGGCCAACGTTACCTGTTTCCCCGGAACATATTCCTGGACGACACGGGCCTTATCCTCCTGAGGCATAGACTCTCCCCCTCTCCGTAATATCTTCATGGTACGACAAGCACCTGGAAGAGACAAGATGTAAGCATAGCTGCTTGGAGTCTAAACTCATCGCTGGGGTCAAGTCTCTAAAAACATTTACAAGGTCATTGGTCTCTCCAACAGGTGCAACGTCTCAGATCTCAGCGAGACGCCGATGGACGATCCAGGTTCCAAAAGCACCCCGGTCAGCGGATTCACTTGGTGGACCACCAGTATCCCCAGGTCGGGGCAATCGACCTCATACTCCAACAGGTTGCCCAAAAAGGTGGTGCGAACGACCTTGCCGGGGAACTGTCCCTCGTCCGGGCTGATTCCTACCGCCTCGGGGCGGACAACCACCTCTCGAAGAGTATCGAGCTCATCGGGAGCCTCCGTCAGACCATAAGATTTTCCTCCCAGGAGGATCCCACCTGAAACGGTTCTTCCCTCTAGGAAGTTGGCCTTTCCGATAAAATCGGCGACAAAACGATTTCTTGGCTTGGCGTAGAGATCCACTGGAGAGCCGATCTGTTCGATCCTCCCATCCCTCATCACGACTACCCTATCTGAGATACTCATAGCTTCCGCCTGGTCGTGGGTGACATAGATCGCTGTGATCCGCAAGGTTTTTTGAAGACGACGAATCTCTATGCGCATCTGTTCCCGAAGTTTAGCATCCAGGTTGGAGAGTGGCTCGTCGAACAAAAGCAACTCGGGCTCCATTACGATGGCTCGGGCCAAGGCGACTCTCTGCTGCTGCCCTCCCGAAAGCTGGGAAGGACGCCTTCGCTCCATGCCTTTCAAACCAACGAGTTCAACGACTCGATTCATCTTGTCCTGTATAACTTTAGAGCTCAATTTTTTGAGGCGAAGCCCAAAGGCGACGTTCTCGAACACGTCCAGATGAGGGAAAATAGCATAGGACTGAAACACCAGCGTGGCGTTCCGTTTGTTAGGAGCCACATCGTTCACCCGTCGATCACCAAAATAGATGTTCCCCTCCGTGGGATCCTCGAATCCAGCGATCATTCGAAGCAGGGTTGTCTTCCCACAACCGCTGGGCCCCAACAGAGTGACCAGCTCTCCATCCTGGATAAACAGATCAGCAGAATCAACGGCCTGAACCTTAGAGGCACTATCATACCCGTCGAACTCCTTACTGAGTCTCTGTATACGAAGCTCCATGCCACTACTCCTCTCGAACCTGAATGGACGAGGCACCGCCAGAGCGCCCCGGAACAAGCCACCCGATGATTGCCACGGCAGCGAGAACAATGCAGACCAATATAACGCTGAAAGCCGCAGCCACGCCAAGCCTCCCCGCCCCCACTTGGCTCAATATCTGAACCGTTAACAAGTTCCAGTGAGCCGAGACCAGAAAAATAGCAGCACTTATAGCCGTCATAGCCCTGACAAAGGCAAAGACCAACCCGGAGAAAAAGGCTGGAGCAATGAGGGGCAACGTAACTCTTCGAAAGGTCGTCAAACCATCAGCCCCCACATTTTTGGCGGCCTCCTCTATGGAAGGATCAATCTGCCTGAGAATGGCTACCCCCGATTGAATGCCAACAGGGATATAACGGAACACGAAATTGAGCACCAATATGCTCAAGGTCCCGATAAGGACGACCGGAGGTCTGTTGAAAGCCAAGATATAGCCTATACCAACAACCGTTCCGGGGACAGCGAAGTTCAGGATGGAGCTAAGCTCAAGAAGCCCCTTACCTGGGAAGGAGAATCGAACGACCAAGAAAGCTATAAGCATACCAAGAAAGCCGGAGATCGGGGTGGAGAGAAGGGCCACAATGAGGGTGTCCTTTATCGTCTCCCCTCCTACCTTGAAAGCGTACAGCAGGTGTGCCAGAGTAGGGGTAAAATCATACCCCCAGACCTTGGTAAAAGCTCCTACAACGATGACCCCATACAAGAGGATAACCGAGGCAGCCAAAATCGCCAAAATACCCTGAAGTATCCGTTTCGCTCCGGGGCCAATCAGCTTAGACGTAGAATCCACCGGCTTGCCCGTAATAGTCGTGTATTGCCTCTTTCTAAGGAAATATCGTTGAGTAAGGAAAGCCGTCACCGATGGCAAAAGGAGTACAACAGCCAAAGCTGCCCCAAGAGGCAAGTTGAAAGAACCGGTGATTTCGAGATAGGCTTGGGTCGCGAGCATGGGGAAGCGACTTCCTGCCAAGACCAAGGGGTTCCCGAAATCAGCGAGAGACTCGATAAAGACCACCAAAAAGGCGCTTGCAAGACCAGGGAGGGAGAGAGGAATCGTCACCCTGCAAAAAGTCTGCCATCGAGAGGCTCCCACGTTCATAGCTGCATCCTCCAAGGTAGGATTGAGCGACTCAAGGACACCACGTAGAGTCAAGTAGGCAACTGGAGCAAAAGTGAAAACTTGTGAAATGAGAACTCCCTGAAAACCATAAATTGAGTAGTGTCGTATGCCAAGAAGCCCTCTGGTGATCAGACCGTTAGATCCCAAGAGCATCAAAACCGACAGAGCGCTGGTGAAAGGAGGAGCAATTATAGGTAATATAAAAATCAAGTGAAGAATCTTTTTCCAGCGCAGATTTATCCTAACCATGGACAAAGCTGCCGCAAAGCCGACGACAGTCCCGATAAGACCGGTAAGGGCACCCACAGAAAGGCTATTCCACAGAGCGTTTCTGAGGTAGGCAAATCGGCCAAAGCGAAAATACTGTTCTAGCGACAGAGATCCTTGAGCATCATGAAAGCTTTTGAAGAAGACCATGCCAAGAGGATAGAGAACGAAGAGTGCCAAAGCACAGGTCACGGCTAAAATTAAAAAAGCCATCACCGGATCTCTCAAGAGGAGACGACATTGCCTCATCCCTCGCCGCACGACACCACCATCCCTCTACAATCAAATAATCCCGGGGGAAAAATCCCCCGGGTAGGTTCGTTCAAAGTACTTCGAGATCGTAACCGCTATTGCCCCAACACCTGCGTCACCCAGCGTTCCACGATGCGTTTTTTATCCTTCGCAGCCTTTTCTCTGTCGTAATCGATAAGTTTGATCTCCGAAAGAGAAGGAAGCCCCTCGCCGGCGGAAACATCGGGACGAACTGGGAAAAAATAGGTCTTCGCAACACTGAGAGTCTCTTGTCCCTTCTTGGAGATGATCCAATCTACAAGAGCCTTTGCCTCCTGTAGGTGTTTCGCCCCTTTGAGGATCGACAAGGCTGCAGCCTCGTATCCCACGCCCTCAGCCGGAAATACGACCGTAGACGGGTATCCCTGATCCACCAGTTTAAGAAAGGCCGGGGTAAACTGTATCGCGATGTCCGCTTCCCCAATAGCCAGGTTTTTGCTGGGCCCCGTGCCACTCTGAGTATAGGTCTGCACGTTGGGGTTGAGCTTTTTCATGTAATCGAAGGCCTTATCCTCGCCATAAACAGTCATCAACGTCTGCAGCATGGCGTACGCCGTTCCAGACGACTGTGGAGACGGCATCTGGATCATACCCTTGTATTCAGGATTGGTAAGATCGGCCCAAGAGGCAGGCACGGGGATCCCGGCCTTCTTCAACTCCTTATCTAAAACACCAAAGCCCAGAGGATTCATATAGAAGGCATACCAAAACCCTTCCGGGTCTTTGAAGTTGGCTGCAAGTTCATCGCTCTCCTTGGAAAGGTAGGGTTGGGTGAGCCCTCTTTCCCTGGCGACAATATGATTCTCGTTAGGAGCACCAAACCATAGATCCGCCTGAGGATTGGTTTTCTCTGCCTCAATACGACTCAAAGCAGGACCGGAGGAGAGGACGACCATTTTGACCTGAATTCCGGTGTCCGCTGTAAAAGCATCAAGTATCTTGATGGCGTTCTCCTCGTCAACGCTGGAGTAGATCACCAGAGAACGCTCTTCCGCCATGGCAACCGTAATCAACAAGGTTATGGAGATAAGAGCAACGAAAAGGACGACGACATATTTGAAGCGTCTGGACATGAACAGACCTCCCGAAAAAAGATAGATTTAGGACCGCCATCAACTATACCACGTAGAGTAGAAGAGGACCACAGATCATCAGAGAGCTCAGAGAGTAAGAGGAGGGAAGTGAGTATTCGAATGGAGTTTCAGATGCCGAGCTTCGTGTTTCGTGTGTTAAGAATGCCTGTAAAAAAACAGAGCAAGAGACCTGTTCCTTTTTGCAAGGCTCGAGGCGAGAAAGGAAAAGTGTGTTGAGAGGTATTGTATAAGCAAG
>PDTB01000014.1 GCA_002748665.1 Dethiosulfovibrio peptidovorans
TTGGGGCGACCTTAAAGCAAATCTCCCATGTGGAGAGCACCATGCATAACATAGCGGCCCTTGCGGAAGAGCAGGCGGCGTCGAGTGAGGAGATGGCCTTGGGAATTGACCAGGCAAGTAAGGGAACTCTTGAGATAGCTGAGCTGCTGCACACCGTCAAGGGTGCCAGCGACGACACGGCACTTGCTTCTGAGCAGGTGGCGCAAGAGGCGCAGAACCTCTCATCAAGTGCTGAGGGCTTGAATTCCCTGATCGGCCAGTTTTCTCTCGATGATGAAGACAGCTCGGCTATAATGCCGGTGTAGAATACAAGAGTGAAAAAGTTCATGGCGGAGATGCTTTTTGAACTAGGCAACTCCGCCATGAACTTTTCCCTTATTAGGACCAGCTATCAACGTTTTTGAAGAAACATATTTCCCATTGTTCTTAATGTTTGCTCCAGAACTTGGACGAAGTTTGTTCCCAGTGAGCCGTCCTTGGCCCAGGACCCTACATGAAAAATGAGTCTGTCGGAACGGGTGAGGTACCGGACGCCGAGGCCGCCGGGCTCTACGGGGCCGTATCCCGCCAGTTGAAGTCCGGCTCCCACCGTGGTGCTGGAGGAGACCGAGTTGCTCGTCAAACGCCACCATGCGGGAGTTCGGTAGAGCTCTGGTTCTCGGGGAAGGCCTAGATCCCACCCACGATCCTGCCAGATTCGACGAAGCATCGCCAGATGCCTCTCGGGGCCTTCTCCAGCCAGGCAGGTGGAGATGCGTTTTTTGTGAGCTTCTCCGGCTTGTCGAAGGAGCTCGAGACAAGTCTGAGCCTCACAGCCTTCCAGAAAAGCCTCAGCGAATTTTTTTGCCTGAGGCGTCAATGGTCGAGTTACTTCGGTCCTGCCTCCTCGAAACCTTCGTATCTGTACCGATTCATAGACGCTGCGCCACTGCGTCCAGAGTGACCGTTGTGACACGAGCATGGCGCATTGGATAAAGGAATCGGGGCTGAGCCCGCAGGTTTTTATCGCCTCTCGACCAAACAGGTCAAGCACGAAAGGTCTTTGCTGCAAGGACTGTCGAAGTGCTTTTGCGCAATCATGTGCTCGATTCAGGACGCGTACGAGGCTGTCGGAACGGACGAAGGTCAGGGGGAATGCTTTTCCCATTCCCGTCACTCCGCGCCCTAACGATGTCGATCGTTCAAGCATTTCACTGACCAGCCGTCCCACGTGGGTTCCGTCTCGACCAGAATGTTCGAAGTTCAGCCCGCACTGACCGTCAGCGGTCACCATAATCTGGAAGCATTTCTCAAACCACCGGTTTTTCCCTTCATCAAAGAGAAATCGCCTGGACATATCCTCCAGTGTTTGGGGGCAGGCTTCGTCAAGACACAGAGCAAACAAGGTCCCCTCAAGACGAGCCAGTGTTCTTTTGTTCTCGGGTTCCTGTACGAGGATCCCCCTGGCCCAGGCTGCATCATCCCGATGGAGGCAGGTTAAGAGGCCTATTGGGTTGGGATCGGGCTCTTTTGACTCATTCACAAGAGTTCTCAGACATGATGCCACCTCATCGACATCCCGAAGCTGTCCGTCTTCCGAGATGAGCTCCAGAAGAGCTGGGCAACCACCCACGAGCACAAGGGCGCATCGCCCCTCAAGAGAATCCGGAGATCCAACGGTCACTCGATCGCGAACGAGAGCGGCTACCCTAGAAGTCCGAAAAAGCTTGGCATATCCGGCCATACAGAGAGGCTCTCCCCGTAATCGATCAATCGGTGCTTCTCCCCGATCAAGATCGATACAAAAGGAGGCTGCGGCCAAGGCCATTCGTGCTGCCAGACGGCAGGGATCTGTCTCTTTGGGGATAGCCGAGGGGTCGAAGGTATAGAAGGGGTTTACGTTAACCGGCAAGGGGTCTCGTTGCTTCAGATAAACCCCTTCCCAGTAGTGAAACAGTTCGAAGATATCAGCGCTTTCCGCTCGTGTTCGTTCAAGCTCGGCCTGAAGTACGGGGCCGGGGCCATCGATAAAGTTATCCGCCGCTGCTCTGGAAGCCTCAAGCTCTGCTGGAGATAGAAGAGGGGAGGCCCATTGGATCAGGCTCTTAGCGCTTCGAGCTAGATCATCAAAAAGAAGGTCGTTTAAGGGATGGACGTTATTGTAGGGGAACTCGGGCATCTTCATCGCTCCATTTCCAAAAGACGAAGCACAGTAAAATAAGACCAAGCATAGTGTACGTATAGGGCATAGTCTCCAACAACATACACTATACCATAGAGCAGAATATCAAACGAACAGCATTGCTTGAAGATACGCTCCATCGAACGTCGTAAGGGACCGGCGATTCCTTGACACGATCTCATGGCGTGTTTACTATAAGAGTGAATGCGTTGCTGATGATCGTGTCGTTGTTCAAGAGATCTCGACATGATCACGGAAAGGTGCTCACGATGTTGTGTTACGTGCGGCAAATGCGGCTTGGGATTTGAGATGGATGGGAGGCCGCGTGCAGGTGGTCTCCCGTTTGTCGTTTAGGCAGACACATGTAAGGAAGGTATGATGATCGATGGATCTGGAAGAGCGGCAGTCACAACCCCGGGAGTTCCCTCCAGTCTCCTTTAATGAGTTTACGCCTCCATCCTATGAGGAATGGAAACAGGAGGCCGAAACGGCCCTTAAGGGAGCTCCTTTTGAGAAAAAACTTTTGACTCGTACTCACGAGGGGATCGTGCTCCAACCCATTTACACCGCTGATAGCACAAAAGACCTGCGCCATCCGCTCTCCCTGCCAGGCCAGACCGATTACATCAGGGGGACATCTCCGTCGGGATATGTTGGGGCACCGTGGGGTATCGCTCAGCCCTGTGATGACCGTTCGCCCGACGTCGCTCACGATGTTTTGACGAGGGAGTTGAACAAAGGAGCCGACACAGTTCACCTTGTCTTGGATGAGGCCTCTCTAACTGGGACAAATCCCTTTAGTCGCGCGGAAGCCATTTCAGGAATCTCTCTGACCACGAAAGAAGACGCTCAGAAGCTCGTCGGAGACATGAAGCTTGGCTTCCAGACTATCCACTCTTTTGTTGGAGCATCCGCCCTTCCTCTGTTGAGCTTACTGTCTGCCGGATCATCCGAGCGAGAGAACACTCTCAGGTCCTCTCAGGGATGTATAGGTGCCGATCCCATCGGTGTGCTGGCCGAAAAAGGAGCTCTTTCCTGCTCAATGGAAAATCTGCTGGACCAGATGGCTCAGACGGTTCGGTGGGCTTCTGGCTTTGCTCCTGGGCTTCGGACCATTTTGGTTCGGGGCGACGTGTACCACGACGGGGGCGGTAGTGCCGTCCAGGAGCTGGCCTATGCCATGTCTACTGGGATTGCTTACGTTAGAGCCCTTCAGGATCGTGGTCTTGATGTGAATGCCATCGCTGCACAGATCCGCTTCAGCTTTCCCTTGGGGGCCAACTTCTTTATGGAAATTGCCAAACTTCGGGCTGCTCGGATGTTTTGGGCGCAGGTGGTGCAGGCCTTTGGCGGCGATGATGTGGCCCAGAAGATCGACCTCTTTGCCTCCACGTCTCGGTTTACGCAGTCGGTGTACGATCCCTATGTGAACGTTCTTCGGGCGACGACTCAAGCCTTCTCCGGCGTTGTGGGGGGGGCCTCGGTCATGAGTATCCGTCGCTTCGACGAGTCCATCCGCCCTGGGACCGAACAGTCTCGACGTATTGCTCGAAATATCCAGATTCTCCTCCAGGAGGAATTTAACCTCCGACAGCCCATAGATCCCTCTGGGGGGTCGTGGTATGTAGAGTCCTTGACCGAACAGCTGATTCAGAAGAGCTGGGAGGCTATGCAGGCCGTGGAAGCCGAGGGCGGCGTTTTGGAGGCTCTGCGCTCCGGATCAATTCAGAGAGCCGTGGACGAGGTGCTTCAGGGTCGATTCCTCAGGCTCAACCGCCGAGCTGATCGGGCGGTGGGTACCAATATGTACGCCAACGTGACGGAGAAGTCGTTGGAGTTTCCCGCCGTAAGCGACAATACATCCCGTAAAGAGAGCTTTGACGCCTATAGGGTCTCTACAGACGAGGTTGCCCGGGCCCAATGCCTGGGTCGTCTTTCCCAGATCCGACAGGGTGAGCCCATGGAGCTGATGGCCAAGCTTATCGAGGCCTACGATGCTGGTGCGGCCCTGTGGGAGGTTCGAGAGGCCCTGGATGATGGTCAGGAATCAGGTGTCGAGGCTATCAGCCCTCACAGGTGGACCGAGCGATTCGAGGCCCTGCGTCGCAGGACAGAGGAAGCTGCGGCGGCGGGTAAACCAGTTCAGGTGTTTTTGGCCAACATGGGGCCTCTCAAGCAGCATAAACCTCGGGCTGACTTTAGCTCGGCCTTTATGGAGGTTGCCCATTTTGAGGTGCTGAGAAACGATGGCTTTGCTACCCCCGAAGAAGCTGCTCGGGCAGCAGTTGACTCGGGTGCTCAGATCGCCGTGATCTGTTCCACCGACGACACCTACCCTGATGTAGTTCCCCCTCTGGCTAAGGCCATCAAAGCCGCACGACCGGAGATGATCGTCCTTCTCGCGGGGGCGCCAGCACCAGAATATAAGGATTCATACGTTAACGCTGGGGTCGACGATTTCATCCATGTGAAGGTGGACTGCTTCAAGGTCTTGGAGTCCCTACAGAGAGCGGGAGGAATTCTCTGATGGCAGAAAAAATACAGCCCAACTTTGCGGACATTCCCTTCCGGCCCAGTCCCCAATGTCCTGTTGACATTGACGGCTGGAAGAAGGAGATTGAGGCCTCCACGGGGCAACCCTTCGAGACCCTCATGGCTCAAACGATGGAACAGATTAACATCAAGCCTCTCTATCGGCCGGATGACATGAACGAGGCTCAGCATCTGCCGTATATGGCAGGGATTCCGCCATTTCTTCGAGGTCCCTATTCCACCATGTACGTGACCCGTCCCTGGACGGTGCGCCAGTACGCTGGGTTTTCCACGGCCGAGGAAAGCAATGCCTTCTATCGAAGGAACTTGGCTGCTGGTCAGAAAGGGCTCTCCATCGCCTTTGACCTGGCTACCCATAGGGGGTATGATTCAGATCATCCCCGTGTCGTAGGCGATGTGGGGAAGGCCGGTGTGGCAGTAGACTCCATTCTGGATATGGAGATTCTCTTCTCTGGGATTCCCCTGGGACAGATGTCCGTCTCCATGACCATGAATGGGGCGGTGCTCCCGGTTATGGCTTTCTACATCTTGGCGGCCGAGGAGCAGGGAGTGGACCGAGCCCAGTTGAGCGGGACCATCCAAAACGACATCCTCAAAGAATTCATGGTTCGCAACACATACATCTACCCCCCGACAGCGTCAATGAGGATTATCGGGGATATTTTCTCATACACCTCTCAGTTCATGCCGAAATTCAACAGTATCAGCATCTCGGGGTATCACATGCAGGAAGCTGGGGCTACGGCGGACATCGAGCTGGGGTACACCCTGGCTGATGGACTGGAGTATATTCGAACCGGCATCAATGCTGGGCTTGATGTGGATAATTTTGCTCCTCGGCTCTCCTTCTTCTGGGCTATCGGTAAGAACTACTTCATGGAGGTGGCCAAAATGAGGGCCGCTCGTATGCTCTGGGCCAAGATCGTCAGGCAGTTCAACCCCCAAAAAACCAAATCCATGGCTCTGCGGACCCACTCCCAGACTTCGGGGTGGAGTCTTACGGCTCAGGACCCCTTCAACAACATTGCCCGAACCTGTGTGGAGGCGATGGCGGCGGCTCTGGGACACACCCAGTCGCTTCACACCAACGCCCTGGACGAGGCCATAGCTCTCCCTACCGACTTCTCAGCCCGAATCGCCCGGAACACCCAGCTCTACATTCAGGATGAGACGTCAGTCTGTAAGGTTATCGATCCCTGGGGCGGCTCTTACTACGTGGAGGCCCTTACCGACGAGCTTATCCGACGGGCCTGGGGCCATATCCAGGAAGTCGAGGATCTGGGGGGTATGTCCAAGGCTATCGACACGGGGTTACCCAAAATGCGTATTGAGGAGGCCGCCGCCAGGCGTCAGGCTCACATTGACTCGGGCAAGGAAAAGATCCTGGGGGTCAACTTTCACCAGCTCGAACAGGAAGACCCCATCGATATTCTGGAGGTTGACAACACCGTGGTCCGCCAGGCGCAGATTCGCCGTCTGGAGAAGCTCCGGGCAGAGCGGGACACCGAGAAAGTTAAAGAGGCTCTGAATGCCCTGACCAGGTCTATGGAGACCGGCGAAGGAAACTTGCTGGATCTTGCGGTGAACGCAGCCCGAGTCCGAGCGAGCCTCGGGGAGATCTCCGACGCTATCGAGACTGTCTGTGGACGGCACAAGGCCATCATCCGGTCCATCTCGGGAATCTATAGCTCAGAGTTTGCTGATGAGGACATCATCCAGGAAGTTCGGCTAATGACAGCTGATTTTGAGAAAAGGGAGGGGCGTCGCCCCCGTATCATGGTGGCTAAGATGGGCCAGGATGGCCACGATAGAGGTGCCAAGGTCGTGGCGACTGCCTACGCCGATATGGGATTTGACGTGGATGTCGGTGCTTTGTTCCAGACTCCGGCCGAGACGGCTCAGGAAGCGGTGGATAACGACGTTCATATCGTGGGTATGAGCTCTCTGGCAGCAGGACATAAAACCCTTCTTCCTCAGCTTGTGGAGGAGCTTAAAAAACGAGGGCGGGATGATATCATGGTCATCGCCGGAGGTGTCATACCCGCTCAGGACTATGATTATTTGAGAGAGCAGGGTGCTGCTGCTATCTACGGCCCCGGGACCATAATTCCAGCGGCCGCCAAGGAGATGCTGGAAATCCTGAACCAGCGTCTGGCCGAGGCGGAGTGGCCGTAAATGCCTCACGAAACCTACCGGCCCGATTGGGTTCCCGAAGGCGGGGGAGAGGGGTTCTCCTGTCGGGTCATGACCGGGGTGACGGAAAAGGACGGAGCGGGCCCCCTCAGGAAAGAGGCACCTCCGCCACGTAAAAACCTGACCCTGGACGACTACGAGGCGGGGATTCTCAATGGTGATCGTATGATCCTCTCCCGAGCTATCACCCTCATCGAGAGCAACGCTCCCCGCCACTTTGACGCCGCACAGGAGCTCGTTCAACGTATCCTTCCCCATACGGGCAGGGCCATTCGGGTGGGTATCACCGGCGTACCGGGAGCGGGGAAGAGCACCTTCATCGAGACACTGGGCTGCACTCTCTGTCGGGAGGATCACAAGGTGGCTGTTCTGGCGGTAGACCCCAGCAGCACCGTATCGGGAGGCAGTATCCTGGGTGACAAGACCAGGATGGAACAGTTAGCCCGAGAGACCAATGCCTTCATCAGGCCGTCTCCCTCCAGTGGTACTCTGGGCGGTGTTACCCGTAAGAGCCGGGAAACCCTTCTTCTGTGTGAGGCCGCAGGGTATGACGTCATACTGGTGGAGACCGTTGGAGTCGGCCAGAGCGAGACCACCGTCCGGTCCATGGTGGATTTCTTCATGGTTCTGGTTCTGACCGGTGCCGGCGACGACCTCCAGGGTATCAAGAAAGGGGTCATCGAGTTGGCCGATGCTATCGTGGTGAATAAGGCCGACGGTGATAACAAACGGCGTGCCATGATAACCAGGGCAGACTATAATCAGATTCTCCACTACCTTCGTCCTGCCACCGAGGGGTGGACGACTCAGGCGTACACGTGCTCGTCTCTGACCGGTGAGGATATTGACACGATCTGGGACGTAGTGCTCCGGTTCAGGAAAAAAATGGAGGATTCGGGCTTTTTCCAGAGAAGACGAAGCGACCAGGCCCTTCAGTGGGTGGATACCATGGTTCAGGAGTTCCTCCACCATCGGATTGTCCAGAACCCCATCATTGCCCAGCGTCGGGAGGACATTCGAGCCTTGGTTGAACGAGGCGAGACTCCGCCGACAAAGGCTGCCAGGATGATGATCGACGTCATGGAGGATGCTCTCTTTTCGTAACCTCCGCACAGGGAGAGATTGTCTTTGTCGTACCGTTGTTATTTGGGGCCGTGTGTCACGGAGAGAAGCTTTTGGTTATCCCGTTTGATTTTGAGATGAAAGTAGGGGAATGTCTATGGAAAAGGTGATGCTTGACGGGATGGTTTTGGAACTTGACGTTCAGGATAACCGGAGGCTTTTTGAGGAGATTTCAGCCAACCTGATTAATCAGGGGCGTGTGATCCAGTCGGTGACCGTGGATGGGGTCAATATGGAACCAGAGGCGTTTCAGGCCCTTGCCGGTGGTAGTGTCGCCGAATTTCTCTCCGTGGCGATCTCAGACCTGATCGATGAGTCTCTGTCCACTGCTGAGGAGTATTTGCCTCGTCTGAGGCATGGGGCTTTGTCCGTGGCTGACTTGCTGGAGAAGGAGAAAGTCGAAGATGCTATGGCTCTGTCTGTCCAGGTAATGGAGGGAGTAGACTGGTTACTGTGTGCAGTGAGCCGGTGTTCTGTGTTGCTGGGGGAGGATCCCGAGGAGGAGATGACCTCTCGTTTTTATGAGGTACGAAGGGCCTTGGAGGAGAGTATGAGCTCTGTTGTGGAAGCTTTTGAAGAGGGCAAGACCTTTCAGCCTGCGCTGGTATTTCGGGAGGAGCTCCCGCCCCGAATGGATATTTTGGAATCCATGGTCTGTTCTCTTCGGGATCAATCCCAAGGACAGAGACAATGACTTATTTTTTATGGCAAATATAAGCATTTTTACCGTGGACAGATTTTGTTCTTACGGATAAAATCAATCCTCAAATATGTCGCCGTTTTGAGGAGGTCTGTCTGTATGGGTATCATGAAATCGGTCAGGTTGGTGGTTCTAGGGGCTCTTATCGCTGTCTCTTTTGCATCAATTGCTGCTGCGCAAGAGAAGGTCGGTGTCATTGAGCCTCAGAAGATTTTGTTCCAGCACCCCAAGTTTGATCAGGTAACCAAACGGGTTAAAGCTGTTTTAGAATCCAAGCAGGGCGAGGCGAAGTCGGCAATCGAGAAAGCATCTGACAACAAGAAAAAGGCCGAGATCTACGCCACTAAAAAGCAGGAAGCCGCCATGGAGGAGCAGAAACTTATGGCTCCCCTCTTCAAAGAGATTAACTTGGCGATTCGAACCGTAGCCAAGGCCAAGAAGGTCACGGTTGTTCTTGACAAGGCTCAGGTTTTCTACGGCGGTATTGATTTAACCGATGATGTAATCCAACAGCTCAAGAAAATGAACGTCTCTAAGTGAGTGTCGGGACGTCTGACCCGAGGCCCCGCCGTGAGGCGGGGCCTTTTCGGCCTTTGCTTGTGACAGATCTTGATGGAACGGCCGTCGATAAAAGGAACCAGATAGCCCGAGGGACTATTCAAGCTCTGGAAGTCCTGCGCCGAACTGGCTGGGATGTGACAGTTGCCACAGGGCGGATGCTCCACTCAGCTCGTCAACATATGATCTCTGTGGGCTCCGACCTTCCTGCTATCGTTTACGATGGTGGCCGAATTATGAAGGCCTCTGGCGTTTCCCTGTGGGAGGTGCCTATGAGTGCTTCTGTGGCTCAGGAGGCTTTACGGCTGGCGTGGGAGTCTGGAATGGAGGTCCAGCTCATGGCCGATGAGCTGATCATCTGTCGTCCGGAGGATTGGCGTACCATGGCATTTCTCGACCAAGTCGGAGCGCCCTATGTGTCAGAGCTCATCGGGCCGGTGTTGCCATCTCGTCGCTTATTTCGTGTGATGCTCTACGATCCCGATCCTTCTCGAGCCGTTGTCGTTGGAGCAGAACTTCGGTCTGTTTTGGGTGATCGAGTCGAGATTGTCGCTGCAGGAGACGGGTTTTTGGATGTCTTGCCTTCTGGAGTGAGTAAGGGAGCCGCTCTGGATCGGTGGCTTGATCAAATGGGGCGATGTTATCGTCCGGTCGTGGCTGTGGGGGATAACGAGAACGATCTTGAATTGCTCCTGAGGGTTGACTTGGCTGTTGCGGTTTCTACGGCTCCTCAAGAAGTTTTGGACGTTGCCTCCTGGGTGATTCCGCCTCCAGACGATGGAGGTCCTGAAGAATTGGTGAGCCGTCTGATTCAGGCAGATCTATGTGATATAGTTGCAGATTGGTGAACGTGAGGAGGAGTATGTGATGGCTTGTGTGTCTGCGTGGCATGTGGAGGATATGGTCATCCCCGAGGGATGTAATATCATTTTGGGGCAGAGCCATTTTATAAAAACTATTGAGGATTTATATGAGGCTTTGGTGACATCATCCCCGTCTCTTCAGTTCGGTATTGCCTTTTGTGAGGCGTCGGGTGAGTGTCGTATCCGTCGAGACGGCAACGCTGATGACCTTGTTGCCTTGGCTGTTGAGAACGCGCAAAAGGTAGCCTCGGGACACACCTTTGTGATCGTCATGAGAAACGGCTTTCCCATCAACGTCTTGGATAGGGTCAAGGGGTGTCATGAAGTCTGTCGTATTTTCGCAGCCACGGCCAATCCTCTGCAGGTTTTGATAGCTGAGACCGAGCAGGGACGAGGCGTTGTAGGGGTCATTGACGGGGTTCCTCCTAAGGGTGTTGAGACAGAGGACGACGTTGTGGCTCGGAAGGCCCTGCTTCGAGATGTGATTGGGTACAAGCGGTGATGCTCCGAATTGTCTCCCCCGTGATTCTTTGGGTTCTCCTGTCGGTTGGGGCTGCTTGGGGAGATTCGCTGCCGAGATCCGTTCAGGAGGGGTGGACCTGGCCTGTGGCGGTGATTCCCTCTTCTCAGGGGTGGGACGTTGAACCCGGCCTCTCGGTGGCTCCTGCTGTTGAATTTGCCAGGGGGCAGGTGAACGACTCGGTTATGGGGATTCGGGAACATGACGTGTTTTTCCGCTTGGAGCCGCCGGTAACCGACGCTGCGAAGCGCTTAAGGGACTGGCGAAACGACGGTTTTCTGGCGGTAATATCCTTCGCTGAGCCCGAGACGAATCGGCAGCTTGTTAAGGCATGGAGCCCTGGCGATCCAGTGCTTCTCCTCGCTGACGATGCTGAGACATCTCTCAGGGACGATGCCGAGATTCCCAAGGCGGGCGTGTTCGCCCTTCAGCTTCATAAATCCTACCTCTCTCGGGCTGTTACCGAGGCCTATGGGGTGCTTTTGCCGTCGGACAGCGAGGTGGCCTTACTGTCGGATGTCTTGGCCGCATCCTTATCTCAAGCCGCACGTGCAACGGCATCGGGCCTGCGCGACAGGCGATTGAGCGCTCAGGTGTTCTGGGTCGCTGGCGGTGGGGTCGACTCGTACAAGATGATGGCTCAGGAAATGATGGGGTACGGGGCGGAGGCCATCGTCCTTTGGATGGATCAGGTGGCCGTTCGCGAGCTGTACCATCAAATCCGGGCCGTCAGCCCGTCGGTTGTCATATGGGCTGCAGGACCCGATCCTCAAGGGATTGTGGGACTTGATGGCATCATGACGGCGGATCAGGATCGGGCGTTGGAGATGGATACGACCACTAAGGCGCTCAAGATGGATATCTGGGATGCTACCCGAATTCACGTTCAGGATCGTCCTATAGCAGCCAAGGCATACGCTTGTTGTCGGTGGGTGTTCAAGGCTTTCGAGCTCGTCGGAGAGGCGACGCCCGACTCGGTGGCTTGGGCCATGGCTCGATCTACTCAGATCCCTTTGGGGGCTGAGATCATCAACGCCAGTTCGGTAACTCATCGTCCCGCATCTCGGGTTGTGACAGTGGTTCGTGCCAAGGATGGTCGATGGGAGGCTGGCGAGATACTGTCTCTTGCCGAGTCCGGCCCTGGTTATTATTACGATGCAATAATGGTGCCGTGAGATACGGGCCGAGGACTCCTCGGCCTTTTTTTATAGACGGTCGTTATGGCCGGACCGCGTAGAGGGAGTCTTGCCGTGACAAAAAAAAACGATCTTCGATACGTCTGTTCCGAATGTCAATACGTCAGTCTGTCGCCTTTGGGTCGGTGCCCCAGGTGCAACCAATGGGGGACGGTGGAGCCTGAGGTTCAGATCATGGATTCATCTCGGAGCAGCGGAATTTCTGGGCCCTCAATAATGGTCCCTCAGGCCGTGCTTGATCTTCAGGCTCCTGAGCGCCTCTCCTCGGGGATAGACGAGTTGGATCGGGTTTTGGGCGGTGGTTGGGTCCAGGGTGGGGTGGTTCTTCTGGGCGGCCAGCCGGGCATCGGAAAATCCACCCTCCTCTTGCAGGCATGTGGTGCCCTGGCCCGGAGAGGAATATCGGTTCTCTATATCTCCGGGGAAGAATCTGCCTCACAGATCGCTCTTCGGGCCGCCCGCCTTGATTCCGACGCCCACGGTCTGGAGCTTCTGTGTCACAACGACGTGGATGGGGCTTTGAAGGTCGTAAAGGGGCATGGGTTGGTTGTGGTCGACAGTGTCCAGGCTATGAAGACGGGTGATGAGGGCGGCTGGCCCGGGACGCCATCTCAGGTTCGATCGGTTGCTCAAAGATGTATCGACCAAGCCAAGTCCTCATCCATACCGATGGTTTTGGTGGGACACATCACCAAGGAAGGCCGGATCGCTGGCCCTATGCTTCTGGAGCACATGGTGGACACGGTGCTTCTGTTTTCGGGCGAGGATAGCTCGCCCTATCGGGTGCTTCGAGCTACCAAGAACCGTTACGGAGCCGTGGATGAGATGGGGCTTTTCCAAATGGTTTCGACTGGCTTGCTACCTGTGGAAAATCCCAGTGGTCTATACTGGGATCGAGGCGATCAGGCTGTCCCCGGTGTTGCCGTGACCGTTATCATGGAGGGGAGTCGCCCTCTCGTGGCGGAGATCCAGGCCCTGGCGGCGACCACGGCTTTTCCCTATCCGCGGCGGACCGTACGGGGGCTGTCGGTCAACAAGCTTCATCTGCTTTTGGCTGTTCTCCAGAAACGATGTGGGCTGGGATCCTCTGGTTTGGACGTCTACGCCAACGTGGCCGGGGGGCTTGAGCTTCGGGATCCCGGAGCTGATTTGGCTCTTGCGGCGGCTTTGGCGTCGTCGGCCTCGGACCGGGCGCTTCCCTCGGACTGTTGCCTTCTGGGGGAAGTCGGGCTTGTAGGAGAGATACGGCCAGTGGGGCGAACGGCTCAGAGGCTGAAGGAGGCACATCGACTCGGTTTTCAAACCGCAGTAGTCAGCGCCCGTGAGAGGGAATCTTTGCCGAAGGAGATGACGGTGATTCGAGCTCGTTCTTTGGCCGAGGCCCTGTCCCGCTTTGGGCTCGCCTAGCGGTTGTTTCCGTTTGTGGGTATAATCAGCAGGATGTGACTCAAGAGAGCGGAGGAGGAACTGCTAGTGGATTACGATTTTCGATCTATTGAGAGTAAGTGGCAGAAGTATTGGGACGAGCATGAGACGTTTGCTGTGTCTGAGGATCCGTCGATCCCCAGGGAAAAACGGCGATACGTGCTGGATATGTTCCCTTACCCATCAGGGGCGGGACTTCACGTAGGACACCCCGAGGGGTACACTGCGACGGACATCCACTGTCGGTATCTGCGGATGAAAGGCTACGCTGTGCTTCACCCCATGGGTTTCGATTCCTTCGGCCTTCCTGCTGAAAACTACGCCATCAAGACCGGGACTCCTCCTCTGGAAACGACTGAGGACAATATCGAACGGTTCCGTGAACAGATCAAATCCCTGGGCTTCTCCTACGACTGGGGACGAGAGGTCTCCACCCATATGCCCGAGTATTACCGATGGACCCAGTGGATCTTCCTGAAAATGTTCGAGAAAGGTTTGGCATACGAAGCCGAGACCCCCATAAACTGGTGTTCCTCCTGTAAGACGGGGCTTGCCAACGAGGAGGTCAAGGAAGGGCGATGTGAGCGGTGCGGCACGCCAGCGGAGCGAAAAAACCTCCGGCAGTGGATCCTTAAGATCACTGCCTATGCTGACCGCCTCCTTCGAGATATTGACACGGTGGATTGGCCCGAGGCCATCAAGGCCATGCAACGCAACTGGATTGGCCGGAGCACCGGTGCCGATGTCACCTTCCCGGTTGAGGGACAATCCCAGGGCCTGACGGTTTACACCACCAGACCGGATACCCTCTTTGGTGCTACCTACATGGTTTTGGCACCGGAGCATCCTTTGGTGGAGGCCATCACCACCGATAAGCAGCGTCCAGCTGTGGAGGCCTATATCCGTCAGGCTTCGCTCAAATCCGATCTGGAACGAACCGAGCTGAGCAAGGAAAAATCCGGTGTCTTCACCGGTGGGTACGGGATCAATCCGGTAAACGGACAGAGGGTCCCTATCTGGATTTCCGACTATATCCTGATTTCCTACGGTACCGGGGCCATCATGGCCGTTCCTGCCCATGATCAGCGGGACTGGGAGTTTGCTCGGGCCTTCGATTTGCCGGTGATCCCCGTTCTGGATGGTGGTGATGTGACCAAGGAGGCGTTTATTGGCGACGGCCCCCACATCAATTCCCAGTTTTTAGACGGCATGGGCAAGGACGAGGCTATCGCTGCCATGATCGCTTGGCTTGAGGAACGTGGAGCGGGAACATCGGCCGTAAATTACAAGCTTCGCGACTGGGTTTTCTCTCGGCAGAGATATTGGGGTGAGCCCATTCCCTTAGTTCATTGTCCCCAGTGCGGTGTGGTTCCCCTGCCTGAGAATCAGCTGCCTCTTCTGCTTCCAGAGGTGGAAAGCTACGCCCCTACAGGAACGGGGGAATCTCCTCTAGCGGCTATAGACGAATGGGTGAACACCTCCTGCCCTCGGTGTGGTGGTCCCGCCAAGCGTGAGACGAACACCATGCCCCAGTGGGCTGGCTCGTGCTGGTATTATCTTCGGTATCTGGATCCTCACAATGACCGTGCCATGGTCGATCAAGAGAAAGTGGACTACTGGATGCCTGTGGATCTCTACGTAGGAGGGGCAGAACATGCGGTACTCCACCTCCTTTATGCTCGCTTCTGGCATAAAGTTCTTTTCGATATGGGGCTGGTGAACACGGACGAACCCTTCCAGTGTCTGGTGAACCAGGGTATGATCACCTCCTATGCCTATCAAAGGCCCGATACGTCTCTTGTGCCTATGGATGAGGTCTCCGAAGTCGGACCGGACCGGTTCGTCGAGATCGCGACGGGAGCGCCTCTGGAGCGGGTCGTCGCCAAAATGTCCAAATCCCTGAAAAACGTCATCAACCCCGATGAGATCATCCGAGACTATGGCGCCGACTCCATGCGAATGTATGAGATGTTCATGGGGCCCCTGCAGACCTCCAAGCCCTGGTCCACCCAGGGGCTTATCGGTGTTCACCGGTTTTTAGATCGACTGTGGCGTCTTATGGATCGACCTCTGGTCGATGGCGAGCCTCCAGAGAAGCTTCTTCGGCTTCTTCACAAGACTATACGGAAAATCTCCGAGGACACGGAGACCCTGAACTTTAACACGGCCATCGCTCAGATGATGGTCTTTGTGAACGAATGTTTTAAGGAAAAGACACTTTATCGGGCTCTCATGGAGCCCTTCGTCCTCTGCCTCTCTCCCTATGCTCCCCATATGGTCGAGGAGCTGTGGGAACGGATGGGGCACGAGCCCTGTGCCTCTCTGCAGCCCTGGCCTGCCTACAATCCCGATCTGGCCGAGGACCAGGTTATAACCGTACCTGTCCAGATTAACGGCAAGCTTCGGGAAAAGCTCGAAGTAGCGGCAGACATCTCCCGGAAGGATCTGGAACGATTGGCTCTGGAAAACCCGGGTATCGTCAGACGTCTGGACGGAAAAACTCTTGTCAAGGTCATCGTGGTTCCTGGTCGGTTGGTAAACCTGGTGGTTTCCTGAGCCATGCCCCATCTGGTGGTGGTGAGCGCCGCTGAGTCCTCTCAGCGGCGCCTTCTCTTGGATACCCTGAAAAACCATCGGGACCGCGGGTACGAGTTGTTTGGCAGGATTGAGGGAGGTCGGTGGATCGACCTGTTTGCTGACGCCATGACCGGTGGGCTCTTCGCCTCCCGGACTGTCCGGGTGGTAGAGGATGCCGAGTCCATGGGAGCTTTTCCCAGGGAGCTTCTTCCGTCTCTGGAGGGTAATGACGCTGACTCGGTGTTCATATTGGTCTATGGAAAACGCCGCTCCTACCTACCCAGGGAGGTCTTGAGCAGATGTACCGTTCTGGAAGCCGAGACTGTTCCGTTTTGGCCGTCCAAACGAGCCGACTGGCTGCGTCAGAAAGCTCAGAACGCTGGGATCGATCTGAAGGGCGACGGGGCATCTCTGCTGGTTGACTGGGTGGAGGAGCCCGAGGAGCTTCTCTCTACCCTCGATTTTCTAGGCCAGTTCGTTCAGGATGGGCCAGTGGATCGACGGATCGTTGAGATGCTGGTGGTGAACCAGCAGGGTCGGGGAATGCTCAAGTTGTTGGACGGGGTGAGCAGTCGAAGGGCAGGAATCTGTCTTGAGGGCTTGGTAGAGCTCCGTGCCGAGGGTGAGCTCATCCCCACCTTGGCGGCGCTTCACAAGCGCCTTCGGTTTGCTCTGTACATGTCGATCATTCCGTCGGGAGCTGCAAAAGCCTTATCCATGACGGCCTATCAGGCCAGACAGGCTCGGGATGCCGCAGGACGATATGCTCGTCGGGAGCTGGCCGACTTTTTGGCCGGGATCATCGGCCTCTCTCTGGCCGAGCGTACGGGTGACGGTCAGGGCTGGTCGGGTTTGGAACGGCTCGTGCTTCATTCCCTGTGAACATAAAAAAGAGAGGGTGCGCACAAAGGTCGCAGCCTCTCGGTGGATATTCTTGCATATTGTGAGGTGTCAAGGTTCGGCGCTCTTACGCCTGAGGCGTGGTCAGGATCTTGACCTTGGCGGCCAGACGGGACTTACGCCGGGCGGCGGTGTTCTTGTGAATAACTCCCTTGACGACGGCCTTGTCCAGAACCGACTGGGCCATATCAAGCCTCTTGACGGCCAGATCAGTGTCACCGTCGGCGATGGACTGGAGCACCCTTTTCGCGGCGGTCTTGCACCGACTCTTCCAGTAGCGGTTATACAGCCGGTTCTTCTCTGACGTTCGTACCCGTCTTTTTGCGGACTGCTTGTTGGGCATCCTCGACTCACCTCCTCCTCGGTGTAAAATATACACTCTCGTTGAACTGAGAGCTCTCAGCTATGGTCCGAGTACAAGACAAGATTGTATCAGAAAACGGCGGTGATTGCATGAGCGATTTCTTCGGACCTCACGGTTTGTTCCGGTCAAAGCTTCCGGGGTTCGAGCATCGTCCCCAGCAGGAGGAACTCTCCCGGGCCATAAAGGATCTTCTGGATGGTCGAGCTGGACGGATTCTCGCGGCAGAAGCTCCCCCGGGTGTGGGGAAGACATTTGCCCTTTTGGCTCCTGCCATGACCTGGGCCCAGAAAACTGGCAGTACGGTGGTCATGTTGACCTCCAGTATCACCCTTCAGGAGCAACTTATCCAAAAAGATCTGCCAACCCTCGTGAACGTTTTAGGACTCCCCCTGCCCTTTGGCCTTTTGAAGGGACGGAACAACTACGCCTGTCTTCGGAAGGCCACGGAACTCGGCGACGAGGGCTTGTTATCGTTCAACGACAAAGGAGAGGCGTCGTCGGTGATTCTGGAGTGGCTGGTGACGACCGATGAAGGCGATCTGTCCGAGCTTCCCCTGCCACCGGGCCATCCTGCACTTGAGCGAATTGCTGCGAGCTTTAGGGGATGTCTGGGAAGTCGCTGTCCTCACCGAGATCAGTGCTTCGTCCAGAAGGGGCTTCGGAGTGCCGCAAAATGGCGGGTGGTGGTGGCCAACTATCATCTATATTTTTCCTACGCTTTGGGGCGAGCTGGGGGCTTCCCAATTCCAGCTCAGGTGATCCTCTGTGACGAGGCCCATCGCATGGCCGATGCTGCCTCATCGGTCTCGGCCATGAGCGTCCGGCTGGATGACTGGACCAGGCATCTTCGGCGGATTCCCTTACCGGGACTTGACGCCGCAGGGAACTCCGCAGTTGGGTATGACCAACAAAAAGAAGCCGACGGAGTAAGAACAGTCCTTCGGGCGATACGAGAGTTGTTCGAGGGACTGATGGTCTCGGGGGTCCCAAACGGACTGTGCCTTGAGTTTCCCGAGAGACTTCTTCGAACCGGGCGAGAGGTTCTGGCAGCTGTGGCTCCCCTGGTTGCCACGGGAAGGCGTTTCGAGGAATATCTGGACGAACTGGGTCCGTTGGGTGAAGAAGTAGCTCGAAAGGGGGCCGAATATCTGTCCTGGGTCGGGGGATTGGACGAGATGGCGCAAGCCCTTCGGTGGTGTCTGGATGTCGAGGACTATCCTCGATGGACCTATTGGAAGGAAGATGAAGCTCTCTACAGTGCGCCCAGCCGGTGCGACGACTTTTTGCCCCGGGCTTTTCAGGGCGATGAGCCCCCCCTCGTGGCGGCTGTTTCAGCGACCATGGCGGTGGATCGCCGGTTCGAGTTTTGGAGTAGGGAGACTGGACTGTGTGCTGATGCCGAACTCTTACTCGATTCGCCCTTCCCTCTGGAGAGGCAGATGACGATCTTGGTTGTGGACCTGAAACTCCCCGTGACCGATTCAGGATACGACGAGCGGGTATGTCGAGTGGTTCGAAGACTGTGCCGGGGTAACCAGGGAAGCAGTCTGGTTCTCCTGAGCTCGATCAGGCTCCTCCGCCGGGTGGGGGAATTCCTTCGAAAAAACGACGATGGGTACACCGTGCTTGTCCAAGGCGACCGACCAAGGGCCGAACTCCTCAGACGCTTTCGGGAAGATCCCTCATCGGTGCTGGTGGGAACCGTATCCTTTCGGGAGGGTGTGGATATTCCGGGCGATTCCCTGACTCAGGTTATCGTGGACCGAATTCCCTTTCCCCATCCTGATGATCCACTTCAGCGAGCCAGACGCGATCTGGACGGAGGCTCCAGCTTCGTCCAGTCCGTGCTCCCCAGTGCTAAGATGCACCTCCGTCAGGCTGTGGGGCGGCTCATACGGTCTGAAACCGATCAAGGTCGGGTGGCCATCTTGGACGGACGAGTACTTTCCCGAAGGGATTGGAAGGTCTTGGAGAGCTTGCCTAACGTTCCCATTCGTCGGATCAGGGTGGTAGATCGGTCTGAGCCCGAAAAGAGGCCCTCCTGACTGAAGAGACGTTGAGTGCGGCACTATTGTTGAAGAACTGACGTCAGGTTACGGAACAAAAGCCGCCCCAATATGCGGGACGGCTCGTTTTTGAGGCCTCATCCATGCCTTTAGGTCTCGATATGTGTCTCCGATACTCTTCTTGGTTTTATATGAGGATGGACTCCCTTTGCCGGACATTTCCTCAGGAGAGCACCTCTTCGATAATCTTCATCCCCCTGGTGACGAGCTCCTCCTGAGCCTGGGAGCCCATATGTCCTATGCGGAAAACCTTCCCAGCCAAGGATGAGTAATTCCCCCCAACCGCTAAGCCTCTCTTCCGAAGCGCGGTGTCAAAACTTTCCCATGTCCATCCAGAGGGTGTGTAAAAAGCCGTCACGGTCGGCGATGAGATAGCGTCGCTCTCGGGGAACAGCTCAAGCCCCATCTCACGACCTCGCTCCCGACAGAGGCGCGCAACCCGTTCATGTCGGGAATAGACCTCTTCCAGCCCCTCAGCCATCAGAGCCTTCAGGGATGTATTCAGCCCGGCGTTCCCATACCAGTCGTGAGTATAGGGGCAGGGAGGTGTCTTTGGGATCTCCCGCCATGGAAGATAGGCGTCATATCCTTGATAGTTGACCGCGTCGAAAACCTCCCAAGCCCGTTCACTGATCGTTGAAACAGAAAGGGATGGAGGCAGGGAAAGCGCCTTCTGACTACCCAGGAGGCCGATGTCGATGTTCCATTCGTCGACCCTCACTGGCGTTCCGCCGCCGCTGGAGACAAAATCGACCAGAAAGAGAGCCCCGACCTCATGAGCAACCTCGCCGATCTCCTTCAGGTAGGGGTTCAACGTGCCACAGGGTGTCTCGCAGTGAACGGCGGTCACGAGATTCGGATGGAGGCGGCGCGCAGCTGCACGGACATCTTCCACGTTCGGCAGAGAACTGTACGGTGCCGCAACGACCTCCGCCTCGCAGCCTATGTCGCGGGCCATATCCGCAAAACCCTCCCCAAAGAGACCGGAGGCAACGGCCAGGAGCTTGTCCTTCCCGGGAGTCAGGGAGCTCTTGAGCCCGCCCCAGAGGATCGACATCGCTTCGCCGGAGGAAATGACCACGTCGTTTTTCGTCTCAAGCAGCTCCTGAGTCAGAGCTTGATTCTCGTGGTACAGATCGTAAAACTCGGCCTCAATATCGGAGCTGGCGTAGTCCGTCAGCCAGGCCTCTCGAATCTCTCTTGGCACCGAGACTGGCCCTGGAACCAGACCGACAGGATATGTCTTCATTATTTACCGCCTCCTAATAGGAACACTGATACGACATGCTGTATCGGCCATCGTTGTACTTCCGCAGGACCCTATTATATAAAACGGCCTCTTGAATTCTATAGCCAGATACCTGCCTTCCTCTGTCCGATCTGGAACGGTATAATGGGATGTGTAGGTGTCCAAGTCGATCCCCGATATTATCTCAAAAGACCTATAGGGAGGCATTTTCACTGATAAACTTGCAGAATAACAGTATCACCGAGCAACGACAATTTCTTCGTTTTCATGATTTTCATGTTGACTGTCTACTATACATTATAATATACTGCTATATATAGAGGGCTGTTGTAGACTCAAACGCAGTCATTTAGAAGTCGGGAAAACCGTGCTTGTCGCTTATTATTGTGTTATCTGGACTTCTGTCCAGATATGTCTCGCTATATTATGGACAAACGTCCATATATGACCCTGTTATGCAAGTGAATGACAAGCAAGACAATAGTGGCTTTCTTATTCAATCGGCAAAAAAAATTATTGCTTTAACCAAAGAGGTAATTCATGCTTAAACG